>JAAYGR010000276.1 GCA_012727675.1 Bacillota bacterium | reverse complement strand
GGTGAGTATTCATCCCGGAGAGTAGACCTTTCACCGATGCTTTATGTCTGTGAAGGTAAGTAGGATGGTACCGCGCAAGTTGTCTTTCGTTCCTAACGGAAGACAACTTTTTTGTATATAGGCACTTGGAGAGGGAGGTCAAGTATGCGTGATACATTGCAGAAGCTAAAGGAGACCGCCTGGCGGGAGATTGCCGAGGCTGGTGATACCAAACAGCTAGACCAGATCCGGGTAAAATATCTAGGCAAGAAAGGTGAGCTTACCAGTCTCCTGCGCAGCATGGGCTCTTTGAGTCCAGAGGAGCGCCCCGTTGTAGGTAAGATGGTTAACGAGCTGCGGGAAGAGCTGGAAAACCTGTTAAAGGAACGCCATGCCAGCTTAGAGGCAATGGAGCTGGAGCGGCGCCTTAAGGCAGAAAAGATTGATATCACCCTTCCGGGGCGGAGGCCAGCCAGAGGCCGCAGGCATCCCCTTACTCAAGTTTTAGATGAGATCAAGGGTTTCTTCATCGGGATGGGATTCGAAGTGGTGGAAGGGCCGGAGGTAGAGCTGGATTACTACAATTTTGAGGCCCTGAATATTCCCCCTGACCATCCTGCCCGGGATATGCAGGATACTTTCTTTATCACCGAAGATATTCTCCTCAGGTCCCAGACTTCTCCGGTGCAGATACGGGTAATGGAGAAGCAGCAGCCGCCGGTGCGGATTATTGCCCCAGGCAAAGTCTACCGCGTGGATCTTGATGCAACCCATTCCCCCATGTTCCATCAGGTGGAGGGCCTGCTGGTAGATGACAGCACTACCTTCGGGGATCTTAAGGGCATTTTGGCAGCGTTTCTGGAAGCGATGTTTGGCAAGGGCCGAAGGGTTAGATTTCGACCGAGCTTCTTCCCCTTTACAGAACCAAGTGCGGAAGTTGATGTTGAGTGCATTATGTGTGATGGCGAGGGATGTCGAGTCTGCTCCAACACCGGCTGGCTGGAGATACTGGGATCCGGCATGGTTGACCCCAGGGTCCTGGAGAAGGTGGGCTATGATCCCAAGCAGTATCAGGGTTTTGCTTTTGGTGTCGGTGTTGAGCGCATTGCCATGCTCAAATATGGCATTGACGATATTCGCCTCTTCTTTGAGAATGATATCCGCTTTCTAAGACAATTCTAGCCCAATAAATGGAGTTCGGGGAGGGAAGTTGAGTCATGCGTGTTTCCTATAGTTGGCTCCGAGAATATGTGGAGATTGATATAGAAGTACCGGAACTGGCTGATCTTTTGACCATGTCCGGCTCGGAAGTTGATAGCGTCGGACCCATGGGTGAAGAACTAGATCCTAAGATCGTGGTGGGCCAGATCACCGATCTGCGGCAGCATCCCCATGGGAAGCTTCTCATCGCCGATGTGGACACCGGTGGTGAAGTGATTACTCTAGTCACCGGTGCGCCCAATGTAGCGGTAGGCCAGAGGGTGCCTGTGGCCTTGGTTGGTGCCAAGCTGCCCGGAGGCCAGGTCATCGATGCCGTTGACTTCAAAGGCGTGACATCATCGGGGATGCTCTGTTCGGAGCGGGAACTGGAACTAGGTCCCGATACCAGCGGCATCTTGGTACTACCCAATGATACCCCGGTGGGGATTCCGCTGTATGATGCATTAGGTCTCAATGACATGATCATCGACCTGGAGATCTATCCCAACCGGCCGGATTGCATGAGTGTTATCGGAATCGCCAGGGAAGTTGCGGCACTTACCGGAAATACTCTGCGGCTGCCGTCGGTAAGTGTGGCAGAGGCGGGACCGGCCATTGAAGATCTGACTTCGGTTATGGTGGAAGACCAAGAACTCTGTCCATATTACTCGGCTCGGGTAATCCGCAATGTCAAGGTGGGACCGTCGCCGCTTTGGCTTCAGAGACGGCTTGTAGCAGGAGGCATGCGGCCCATTAATAACATTGTTGACATCACCAATTTTGTGCTTCTGGAAATGGGTCAGCCCCTCCATGCCTTTGACTATGACCGACTGGCAGAAAACCGGATCATTGTCCGCCGAGCCCGGCCGGGAGAGAGTATCGTTACCTTGGATGATGAGACTAGAGACTTAGATACCGATACTCTAGTTATAGCCGATGGAGAAAAACCAGTCTGTATTGCCGGCGTCATGGGTGGGGCCAATTCAGAGGTGACCAGTGAGACCACCAACATCCTGCTGGAGGCAGCCATTTTCCACGGGGCGAATATTCGCAGGACAAGCCGCAGACTGGGACTTCGGTCAGAAGCCTCAGCCCGCTATGAAAAGGGTCTGGATCCCGAGGGTGTAAGAAAGGCACTGGACCGGGCTGCCCAGCTCTTCGTGGAGCTGGCCGGCGGTGAGGTCTG
>JAAYGR010000275.1 GCA_012727675.1 Bacillota bacterium | reverse complement strand
ATGTACCGCTACTCCATGGCGGTGGGCAGGCGAATCAACAGCACTGCCCTGATTGCCGATGCCTTAGAGCACCGTTCTGATGCCATGTCGTCTGTTGCATCACTTATCGGTGTGGTTGGTGCCAGGCTGGGGTACCCAATCTTCGATCCCTTGGCGGCAGTGGTGGTTTCAATCTTCATTGTCAAGATGGGAGTCGGGATTTTCTTGGAATCCTCCAATGAACTGATGGATGCCCAGGTCCATGGAGAGCTGGTGGCAGAAGTACAGATGCACGCCAACAGCGTACCAGGGGTTGAGCATGTTGATGAAGTTAGGATTCGAAAATACGGCCCATATCACTTTGTAGATATGAAACTCAGTGTAGACAAGAATCTGACGGTCTGGGAGGGCCACAACATCGCCTCCCAGGTAAAGAGCAAGCTCCAGAGCTCGGTGCCTTCCGTTGGAGATGTGCTGGTACATGTAGACCCATATCCCGACCGCCACGATTTAGCTGGTTCTGACAGTTGATTTGGCCGCCATTCAGCTAGTCCCATAGCTTAGCTTTAGCAGGAGAATGAGGGGTATAAAACGAGGGGTGGATTTCATCCACCCCTTACATATTAAGCAACATCTTCAGTCCTTTTCATATCCCGGCTGGCAATAACATCAATTCCTGTATCCAGAAGATTGGTCACAATCACATCACCGGTTCTTACTGGGGCAGTAACCTCTACCTGAGCCAGGATCTCCATAGCCTTAGCCAGGAGCTCCTTGGGGATAGCCTCTGTGGTTCTGACCGGCAGAAGGGGCAGGCTGGCGTTTCGGATCTTGACAGTGGTTGTTAGAACCCGCCTTGGGTCCGTTATCTCGTTCTCAGCATATACCTCTCCCCGCCGGCATTGAAACCCGATGATGGACAGCTTCCCATCAGCATTTTTCTCTACCTCCAGCTGGCAGCCGGTGGGGCAGACGATGCAGGTCATTTTTCGCTTGAGTTCTTGACCTATCTGGGTGTCGATGGCCATCTATACTCTCCTCCCTTCCATGAGATACGTGCTATCTCGGTTCAGCTGCAAGGCACAACTCCCGGCCTTCAGCATTTCCAGCCTCAAGGAGGCTTTCCCAGTGCTGAGCCTTGAGCCTAATCTTCAGCATCTCACTGGGCCGCACTTGGCGCTTTCGGGCCAGGGTTAGACCGCTGAGGGATAAGGTAATGGCATCCATAGGTTGGGATACCCGCAGGTAGAGATCTACTTCTGCACCTTTGGTCACCCTCTGGGGCAGCACATAGCGGACGCCGTCTCCGGGTTTGATGGCGAACTTATCTACCTTACCGTTCGTTGCATTCAGAACGCCGTCAGCGGTCTGCTTTAGAGCATAGCGGGCTGCCGCCTCACCGGCGATTTCCGCCTCATCGCTGACGTAATCGACCAAGTCATGAACATGGAGGACGTTGCCGCAGGCGAAAATGCCGGAAATTAAAGTCTCCCGGTTCTCGTCGACAATGGGGCCACCGGTCCTTGGGTCTAAAGATACCTCAGCCTCTTGGGAAAGCTCGTTTTCGGGGATTAGACCTACCGAAAGGAGCAGTGTGTCGCACGGAATATACCTTTCGGTGCCGGGAATGGGACACCAACCATTATCCACTTGGCTGACTGTCACTCCCTCTACCCGGTCTTTGCCATGGATCTTGGTTACAGTGGCGCTCAAATATAGGGGGATATCGAAGTCCTCCAGGCACTGGGCAATATTTCTCGCAAGGCCCGCTGGATAAGGCATGATTTCTACCACTGCTTCAACTTTAGCGCCTTCCATGGTGAAGCGCCTTGCCATAATTAGGCCGATATCGCCAGAGCCGAGGATCACAACCCTCTTGCCTGGCATGAAGCCGTCCATGTTGACAAACCGTTGGGCAGTACCGGCAGTGTAGACACCGGCCGGCCTGGTTCCCGGAATGCTCAAGGCTCCCCGGGTGCGCTCCCGGCATCCCATGGCCAGGATCACGGACTTGGCCTTTAGACTAATAAGACCATGGACTGGATGGACAGCGGTCATTTCCTTCTCCGGCGATAAGCTCAAGACCATTGTGTTTAGATAGACGTGGATGTTAGGGTCTGCTTCCACCTGGGGTATAAAGCGATAGGCGTATTCAGGGCCGGTGAGTTCCTCCTTGAAGCGGTGGAGGCCAAAGCCATTGTGGATACACTGCTGCAGGATTCCTCCCAGCTCATGGTTTCGCTCCAGTACCGTTACATGCTCTGCTCCTGCCCTGCGGGCTGCCAGGGCTGCCGCCAAGCCTGCCGGACCGCCGCCAATGATTGCTACATCGGTGTAATGGGTGTTAAACATTGGTTTCTCCCCCTTTCAGAAAGAACTTGGCTTCCGCCGTCAAGAGTTCACTACCTTTACCCCGCTTGGTGATTTCCAGGGGAGAGACTCCCAGCTCCCGGGCCAGGATCTTGACAACATACGGCGTGCAAAAGCCTCCCTGGCACCGTCCCATCCCTGCCCGTGTGCGGAACTTAACCCCATCAACTGTCCGGGCACCCCGCCTGACGGCATCGACAATTTCACCTTCGGTGATTGTCTCACAGCGACAAACCACATGGGCATACAGGGGATTCTCCTTGATGACCTCTTTCTTCTCCTCATCGGAGAGACGCTTAAACCGGATGACTTTGGGTCGGCGGGGGTTGAAGTTCGGTTTTTCTTTAAGGGGCAGTCCCGCCTCGGCCAGCATTTCGGCAGCAAGCTCAGCGATGGCCGGTGCCGCGGTGAGGCCCGGTGATTCTATGCCTAGAAGGTGAACAGCTTTACCCTCGTTAGATGATTCGAAAATGAAATCTCCTGTAGGTGAGCCTGAGCGGATGCCGGCAAAAGCCGCGATAATATCCCTCCGCTGTATTTTCGGAACCAATCCTTGTGTAAATGATAGAATTTCGTCTAAACCGGTTGTGGTGGTGGAAACATCATCTTTGTACGGCATTTCCAGCGCGGTAGGTCCGATCATTAAGTTGCCCTCTGCAGTAGGGATTACCAAGATACCCTTTGACTTGGGAGTAGGAACAGGGAAGATGGTATGCCTTACTAGATTGCCCACCCGCTGATCCAGGATATACTCTTCGCCTTTACGGGGAATGAGGGAGGGCACATCTAAGCCGCACATTCTTGCTAGATCATCGGAAAAAAGACCAGCGGAGTTGACTATATAATCGGCCTTCCAGGTACCGCCATCCTTAGAGGTTATAGTAAATCCATCATACCCATGGGAGATGCTTGCAACTTCAACTTCGGTATATACATCGGCACCGTTAGAAACCGCATTTTCTGCCATAGCAGCGGCTAGTTCAAAGGGAAGTACGATCCCTCCAGAAGGTGCCCGCAAAACCATGGAGATTTCCTCTGATAGATTTGGCTCCAGGCGGCGGGCTGCATCGCCGTCCAAGATCTCCATCCCCGGGACGCCGTTCTCCAGTCCCTGCTGGTAAAACTGCTGTAAAATCTCTTCCTCTTCCTGAGTTCTTGCCACCATCATCAGGCCGTTGCGGAAGAAAGGAACATCCAGCTCATCACAGAGCTGATCATACATCCGGTTGCCGGCTACACACAGCTTAGCCATCCATGAACCGGGCTTGTTATGAAAGCCGGCGTGGACTATACCGCTGTTGGCCTTGGTGGCGCCCCAGCCCACCTCTGCATGTTTCTCCAGCAGTGCTGCTTTGAGCTGGTAGCGGGAGAGAGTCCTGAGTAAAGCAGTGCCCACCACACCTCCGCCAATGACTATGACATCGTAATGCGTTTTTTCGCCCAACCATGACACCTCTCTCTACCTTGATTGCCGTAACATAAGACAAACAAAAAGATCCCAAGATCCAGGGTAACCAAAATTACCCCCGGACTCTCAGGATCTTCTCCTTATCTCCTGTCCTGATTTTCCAGGTTTGCAGGGTTTGCGAATTTTTTCCCTTTCAACTACATTGTACCGTTAAACCGCCCCACTGACAAGGAAAATCGTCAAAGGCGACTTTCAGCCCCGGCGGAGGGCTTTATCGGCCTTGCAAGGTCCACCGGGGTAATTCATCTTTCACTTACAGCATATGCTTGGAAAAGAGCGGGGGGAAGGGTTGATCAGCTTGTATATTGTGGTGATACGGCGGCGGGTCTTGGTGCCAATCCTCCTTTGCCTGACATGGCTGGTTGTTTTCGGACTGGTCTTGGCAGGTCTTCTGCCGGAACGCCGGGTGATTGTCATCGACCCCGGCCACGGCGGGATTGACGGCGGCACCAGCAGTAACGGTCTATTGGAAAAACACATTAATTTGCAGATGGGCCACATCCTGCGAGAAGTACTGGAGGCCCGTCAGTACCAGGTGGTGATGACCAGAACTGATGACAGCGACGTATCCCATTTCGTGCCGGAGGGGGCCAGCCGGTATCGGCGGGATTTGAAAGGCAGAGTTCGACTGGTGGGGCGGGTGCGGCCCATCAGCTTAATCAGTATTCACGTCAACTGGCACAAGGACAGCTGGAGGCGGGGCGCCATTGTCTACTACCAGAACGGGGAAACAGAAAGCCGCCTCCTGGCAGAGGCCATCCAAAAAGAACTCAACGCCCACCAGCCGGTACAGCGCCAGGTACGGGCGGCGGATTTTTATGTTCTGCGAAATACCGATGCTCCCGCTGTCCTGGTAGAAATCGGGTTTATCTCCAATCCGGAGGATCGTAAGCTCATGCAGGATGAAGCCTATCTCACCAAACAGGCAGAGGCCATCAGGGCTGGGCTTGAGGCTTTTCTGCAGCAGCTGAACCCCTCCGCCGAATCCTCCAGGGGTCGAAGCTAGAGGAAGCCTGCATCATCATTTGCTCTTACGTACAGCACAATGTTTCGGCGGCACTGTTTGCAGAATGGGGCCGGGTTTTCTCTACAGAAATGGGAAAAGCCCGGCTTTCCCTATGCCGGGCCCCGACCCATGGATTTGTTACCTATCTGCATGTATTAGTTTTGGGGCAACATCTGTAGACGGTGTTGCCAGAGAGGCTACTTGGGCATCCCTCCTTTTGACTGTCCCCTGGGGCAAGATAGGAATGGGAGCCAGGTACACAGGTTAATGATACTGCGCCTATCCGGGGACAGGAATCTTTGTTGGTTATAGTATATAAATTAGATGTGATAAAATTGTGACAGGACCTTGACGAAAACAAGAATTTCCCGCCAAAACAAAAATCTGTCCCGGCTTCGGTGAATACTGCGGTTCTAGCAGGAGGAGTTTGGGGGCTCCAAAGGTAATAATTCAAGGTAACCTTGCTTACAGCTGCACAACTTGGGCGGCGAGAGGGGGTAGTATCAGTCTTGGGAATTACCGAAAGACTGGATCATCTTGATAGTCAGATACTGATGCACTTGCAGAGGGATGGACGAAGTTCCTATACTGCCCTGGCTGCACTCTGCGGAGTATCTGAGGGAACCATCCGCAAACGAATGCAGCGATTGGAGGACCGCGGTGTTGTCAGGATTGTCGGAGTTACAAACCCGGCAAAGATAGGCATGGACACGGTGGCGGTGATTTGGCTGCGGGTTGAACGGGGGCGGCTGTTGGAGGTGGTTACCCAAATAACTGCCTTGCCCCAGACCCACTATGTTGCATACACCACAGGAGTTTCAGACATTGTTGCCATCGTGACCCTCGAGTCGCAGGAAGCATTGGTCAAGTTCCTTGCCAGGGATTTAGGTTCCATTGAGGGACTTGCTGAAACGGAAACATCCATGGTACTTAGGGTTTACAAGCGGGCGTATGATTGGTCGCCTTGGCCCCACGAACCTCCTCAGTTCGCCGCCCAGGAGGAAGCCAGCGAAGAACTAGATGAGATTGACCTTAAGATCATCCGCTACCTGCAGAAGGATGGGCGGATGACCTTTGTTACCATAGCCGACGAATTAGGCATTACCGAGAGTACGGTGCGGCGGCGGGTGACTTCACTGCTGGAAAGGGATATCCTTAAGATAGCTGCGATTATCAACCCCGCTAAGGTGGGCCGCACCACCTTGGCCATGATTGGGATTAAAGTGGAAAGACCGCGCTTAGGAGATGTGGCACGTACTCTGGCCAGCATGACGGATGTCCGTTATCTGGCCTTATCTACTGGAAAATATGATCTCATCATTGAAGTAGTCCAGGAGTCCAATGAGAAATTGCTGGACTTCTTGGTGGATACACTAGAAGATATACCAGGCATCCTGCGCACAGACACCCATCTGCTTCTAAAACTATCCAAGGAGTCATATGATTGGGGGGT
>JAAYGR010000274.1 GCA_012727675.1 Bacillota bacterium | reverse complement strand
ATGACCCTGACCTCCAGCCCGCCAAGCTGGAAGCGAAACTCCGGATTCACCACGTCTCCAAGGTGTTTGAGCAAAAGGGGCAGCAGGTTACCGCTCTAGAAGACACCCATTTCGATGTCCGGGAGGGAGAGTTTGTCACGATTCTGGGGCCGTCAGGCTGCGGTAAATCCACCCTCCTAAAGATAATTGCTGGACTGACTGAACCTTCATCGGGTTATGTGATGCTGAACAACCAGCGCATCTCGGGGCCGGGAGCAGACCGGGGTATGGTGTTTCAGGCCTACACCCTCTTCCCGTGGCTCACTGTGGAGGAGAATATCGCCTTTGGACTCAAGCTGAAAGGGGTATCCAAGGCCCAGCGGCAGGAGATTGTCCAGCACTATCTAGACCTCATCGGCCTCAGCGGATTTGGAGCTATGTATCCCAGCAGCCTCTCCGGCGGCATGAAGCAGCGGGTTGCCATTGCTAGAGCCCTAGCCAATGATCCAGATGTGCTCCTAATGGATGAACCCTTCGGCGCCCTTGATGCCCAAACCCGCACCGTCATGCAGGAGCTGCTGCTCCATGTCTGGGAGAAATCCCACAAAACCATTCTCTTCGTCACCCATGATATAGACGAAGCCATCTTCATGGGTGACCGGGTATATGTAATGACGGCCCGTCCTGGCCGGCTGAAGGCTGAAATACCCGTCCCCATTCCGAGGCCCAGGGAATTTTCAGTGAAGACCAGCCGGGAATTCATGCGGCTCAAGGCTGAAATCCTGGATCTCATCCGGGAAGAAAGCTGGAAGGCGGCTAATGAGATCAAGAATGCAGAATTTCTGTGAGTTGATCTAAAGAGGGGCGGGGATAGTCCTCTACTTCCCCAGTAGAAAAGCGGGCTAACCAAGAAAGAGCTGGTGGGAACCTGAGCCCCGCCAGCCCTTTTCTTCCAAGAACCAGTGACCAGATTGGTCTATCAGCTGGGGCAAGGGCTAACCAGAATTTGTGAAAACCGGTTAACCCCTGGCCCTCTTTCCAACAATTACTTGCCCATATCCATTTCAGCTAGCCGTTTGTACATAGCATATCTGGACATGGCCTCGGCCTCTGCCTGAGCGTACAGCTCTTCGGCTACATCCGGGAACTGCCGCTGCAAGCTGGAGTAGCGGACCTGACTCAGGAGGAACTCCCGGAACTTGCCGTTGGGCTCCTTGGAATCCAAGATGAAGGGATTCTTGCCCTCGGCAGTAAGCTCAGGATTGTACCGATACAGCGGCCAGTAACCGCACTCTACTGCCTGCTTGATCTGCTCCTGGCTGTAGGCCATGTTGATACCGTGGTTGATACAGGGCGAGTAAGCAATGATCAGGGATGGTCCCTTGTACCGCTCTGCCTCAGTCAAGGCCCTCATCAACTGGTTCATGTTGGCACCCATACCCACGGTGGCTACATATACATAGCCGTAGGTCATGGCGATCATGCCCAGGTCCTTCTTCCGCACTCTCTTACCAGCGGCAGCAAACTTGGCTACTGCAGCGGTGGGAGTTGCCTTGGAAGACTGACCACCAGTATTGGAGTAGACCTCGGTATCGAAGACCAGGACGTTTACATCTTCGCCGGAGGCCAGTACATGGTCCAATCCGCCGAAACCGATGTCATAAGCCCAGCCGTCACCGCCCAAGATCCAGACGGACTTCTTGGTGAAGTAATCTGAGAAGGTCTGGAGGTCAGTGAGCCATGCCTTTACATCTCCGTCGGCCTTGGACAGCTCACCCGGCAGGAGAGCTGTAATCTGCTCACCAAAGGCCCGGGACTGATCTGCATCATCCATGTTATCCAGCCAACCCTGGAGAGCTGCCTTCAGCTCGGCAGAGACATCTGCATCCAGCAGAGCCCTAGCGGCATCAGCCAGCTTGGCCCGCTTCTGCTTGACTGCCAGGGCCATACCGAAGCCGTATTCGGCATTGTCCTCGAAGAGGGAGTTGGCCCAAGCAGGACCCCTGCCTTCATGGTTGGTGGTGTACGGACAGACCGGTGCACTGCCGCCCCAGATTGATGAACAACCGGTGGCATTGGCTATGATCATCCGGTCACCGAACAGCTGAGTAACAACCTTGATATAAGGTGTCTCACCACAGCCGGCGCAGGCGCCAGAGAACTCAATGAGAGGCGTACGGAACTGGCTGCCCTTAACGGTCTCTGGATTGAAGTCTACATCAACGTAAGGCAGTGAGTCAGCAAAGTTGTAGTTTGCTACTTCTACCTCGGAGACTTCTGCGAGAAGCTTCATCTCCAGAGCTTTTTCCTTGGCAGGACAGACGTTCACACAGACTCCGCATCCTTGACAATCCAAGGGTGAGACTTGAATTCTGTACTGTAAGTCAGCTAGACCCTTGCCGACAGCTTTCTTGGTTACGAAGGTTTCAGGAGCACCCTCCAGGTCCTCCTCCTTAGCTACATAAGGCCGGATTGCCGCATGGGGGCAGACGAAGGAGCACTGGTTGCACTGGATGCAGTTGTCCGACACCCATACAGGGACTGATACAGCAACTCCTCGCTTCTCGTACTTGGTGGTTCCCACGGGAACTGTTCCGTCGGCTTCGAAGGCACTGACAGGAAGCTCATTACCCTTAAGGGCATTAACGGGATAGACCACGTTCTTGACGTAATCGGGAACCTCTACCTCACCTGCTGCAGCTGCCTCATCCACTGCATCGGCCCAATCAGCTGGATACTTGATCTCAACCAACTCCTGGGAACCGCGGTCCACAGCAGCGAAGTTCATGTTGACGACCTTTTCGCCTCTGCGTCCGTAAGTCTCCTGGATGGCCTCCTTGATTAACTTCTCGGCTTCTTCGTAAGGAATCACATTGGCGATCTTGAAGAAAGCCGCCTGCAGCACAGTATTGATCCGGTGGCCAAGACCGATTTCCCCTGCAATTTTCACAGCATCAATGTTGTAGAAGCGCAGCTTCTTCTGGGCAATAGTCCGCTTCATCGAGGCAGGCAGCCTTGTCTCCATTTCCTCAACGGTCCAAGGTGAGTTGAGCAAGAAGACTCCGCCTTCCTTGATGCCTGCAAGGAGGTCGTACCGGCCCACATAGGATGGGTTATGACAGGCGATGAAATCTGCCTGGTCAATGAGATATGTGGACTTAATGGGTGTCTTACCAAACCGCAGATGGGATATGGTAACTCCGCCGGACTTCTTGGAGTCATACTCAAAGTATCCCTGAACATACAGGTCTGTATTGTCACCAATAATCTTAATGGTGTTCTTGTTGGCACCTACGGTACCGTCAGAACCGAAGCCGAAGAACTTGGCCCGAATCAATCCTTCTGGTGCCGCATCCACGGTGTCCTTGATCTCCAAGGAGGTGTTGGTCACATCGTCGGTGATACCAACGGTGAAATGGTTCTTCGGGTTATCCACGGCCAGGTTATCGAAAACAGCCTTAGCCATTGACGGAGTGAACTCCTTGGAGCCCAAGCCGTAGCGGCCGCCGACGATAACAGGACGATTATCCTGGCCGTAAAATGCCGTGCAGACATCCTCATACAGAGGCTCGCCAATGGATCCAGGCTCCTTGGTGCGGTCCAGAGCAGCAATCTTCTTCACTGTCTTGGGTACTGCAGCCAAGAAGTGTTCTACGGAGAATGGACGGTACAGTCTTACCTTCACAAGCCCAACCTTCTCGCCCTGGGCCATGAGATAATCGATGGTCTCTTCAATGGTCTCACAGGCAGAACCCATGGCTACGATTACCCGGTCAGCCTCAGGATGTCCGTAGTAATCAAACAGGCTGTAGCTGCGGCCGGTGAGGTCGCTTACCTGCTTCATCACATCGAGAACGATTTGAGGTGCAGCCAGGTAATACGGATTAGCTGCTTCTCTCCCCTGGAAGAAGATATCGGGGTTCTGGGCAGTTCCCCTCTGGACAGGCCGTTCCGGATGCAGTGCCCGCTGGCGGAACTCTTCAATGGCTTCATAGTCTACTAGCTTTGCAATATCTTCATAATCGATGGCTTCGATCTTCTGAATCTCATGGGAAGTCCTAAAGCCGTCAAAGAAATGCAGGAACGGTACCCTGGACTTGATAGCAGCTAGGTGTGCCACTAGACCTAGGTCCATGACCTCCTGAACCGAACCGGATGCCAAGAGGGCAAAGCCTGTCTGGCGGCATGCCATAACGTCGGAATGATCGCCAAAAATTGACAGTGCATGGGCGGCAACAGCTCGAGCAGATACGTGGAACACTGCGGGCAGTAGCTCCCCTGCGATTTTGTACATGTTGGGAATCATCAGCAGGAGACCTTGAGATGCAGTAAAGGTAGATGTCAGTGCTCCTGCGGCTAGGGAGCCGTGTACAGCACCGGCAGCCCCGGCCTCGGACTGCATCTCAACGACCTTCAAGGTCTGACCGAAGATGTTTTTCCGGCCGTTGGCAGCCCACTCATCGGCAACTTCTCCCATAACCGATGATGGTGTGATGGGATAGATGGCAGCTACGTCGCTTAGTGCATACGCAACATACGAGGCCGCTGTATTGCCATCTATCGACATTTTCAGTTTGGCCATTGGTTGATCAACTCCTTACTGGTAATCTGCGTGGACGGGTACATAAATGGGAAATGCTCGTCCTTACAAAGGTAGACTTGAAAAAAACTTACACCATGTATAAGGATACTCCTTTTGGGCATACTATGTCAATGCTGGTACAGGCTAGTACAACCAGCAAAAACCAGCCGCTAGTCCTATAGCTGCAGTTGAAAACAGTTTACTTCCCAATAATTCCCAATTACCTTTGCCAACCTCAAGAAATGCCGTGTCAGGACATAAAAGAGATCTCCCTTCGACTCTTTTCCACTTTTGCAGGGGTTTTCCTGCTAACTTATCTATTGAAAGGGGTCTGGTTTGATCACAATTGGTGAGCAGGAACTCTTCCTGTCAAGTCGAAGCCATTTATAACCTCTAGCAGACTTTACCAGCAATGGAGTGCGCAAGAAAGGAGAACTGGAGACATGCGTCTAGGAGATTTATATCAGCTGGCCATCAACTTGGGGATAGATGCGGACCCAAGAGGGAAAGCAGCCGTTGAAAAGGCTTTGCAAGACATCCGGGACAAGTTCGACAGACTTGATGCCGAGGAAAGGGAAGAGTTCGATCAAGTGAAGCTGACCAATCCTTACGGCGATACCCGGATTTCCTACGGTGACCCCGACTTGGAAATCAAGCGGCTTATTGCCGGCGTCGATGTGGATGTTGCGGATCTTATGCTGGCTGACCACCTGCGCCGCAACGGTAATCCTATTGATCTGGTGGTTTCCCACCATCCGGCAGGGCTTGCGTCCATCCATTTCCCTGATGTTATGTATATGCAGGCTGACATGATGCAGGCATGGGGCGTTCCCATCAACGTAGCAGAAGGGATCCTTGCAAGGCGCGTCGACGAAATCCGCCGCCGGATGCTCCCCGCCAACCATTATCGGGTAGCCGAGGCCGCAAGGCTCTTAGACATGCCCTTGATGTCTGTGCATACACCTGCAGACAATAATGTGCAGAAGCTGGTCCAGGCCCACATTGACTCCCGAACTCCGGAGACCCTTCAGGACCTCATCAAAGTCCTAAAGGAAATCCCGGAGTACAAAGAAGCTGCCAAACGGAACACTGGGCCGACCATTCTCGTCGGCAATAAGGAAAACCGCTGCGGCAAGATCGCGGTTATAATGACAGGCGGCACTGGCGGACCCAAAGAGGATCTTGAGGAGCTTGTCAAAGCTGGCGTGGGCACTGTCGTAGAGATGCACATGACAGATGATAAAGTAGAAGAAGCCAAAAAGCACCACCTCAACGTCGTAATCGCGGGCCACATAGCCAGTGACTCCATCGGAATGAACATTATTCTTGATGAGTTTGAGAAGCAAGGCGTAGAAGTAGTGACCTTCTCTGGAATCATCCGCCACCGCCGGTTCTAGGTTCAGATAGGTCTTAAGGAAGTGGTGCCCGCGGTTTCCGGTGCACCACCTCAGGGGCTGATTTTGAACAATAACACCCATTAACAAGCAACAACAAACGGTTGGGGGAACTTCCCTCAACCGTTTTCGTTCTAGGCAATCATTGCTCCTATTTCTAAGCTTGTATTCCATCTAGAGTCTGTGCCCGAAGATCCCGTCGGTGAAGGAATACAGCTAAGGTCAGCTGGATGACTCCCAGAAATGGTGCAGCCAACATTCCCACCCTTAGGCCTACCACGTCGGAAAAGGCCCCTACCAGGAACGGCAGCAGCATACTTCCCAGGGAGGCCGCGGTAATCATATATCCGGAGACGGTGCCGATCATTTGGGGAAATAGGCTGGTTCCGCAGGCCACCGCCGTCGGAAAGATCCCCGCTAGGAACACTCCGGTCAGGGTAAGGAAAGCACCTATAAGCCACAGATTTTGAACCAATGTGCCAAGGGTAACGAAGATGAAGCCCCCCAAAGAGCAGATTAGTAAAGTGGCAGGATACCCTATCCGCTCTGAGACATTCCCCCAAAACATTCTCCCTGTAGTGATACCTACATT
>JAAYGR010000273.1 GCA_012727675.1 Bacillota bacterium | reverse complement strand
TTCTCGTTGATATCCACCAGCACCGCCTCTTGGATATCCCGGCAAAAGGCCAGCTGAACAGTGGTATCCTGACCCTCGGTTTCGTACAGCCGGATCAGCATTTCTTTCCCTTGTCCGCCCTCCGGCATCTTAACAGCAGAAACCGCTACAGTACCGGCCTCCAGCTGGATAAACCCATGGGCCAAAGGCCAGCTGCCCCTTTCCTGGGGAGGGCTGGATATCACCGTTAAGGGATGGTTCCAGTCATAGGCCTGCTGGATTAGTTCCTGCTTCGATGCGGCAGCGGGAGCTGCGCAAAGGGCCAAGCGGAAGTGGTGAAAACCGATGTCTGGATACCGGTCGGGGTCATAGGAGCCCCGGATGAGACTTACCGCTAAAGCGTTGTCAAAGCCCCGGTAGCCGTATTTGGAGTCGGTGACCAGCATCAAATGACTGCTGGCAGCACCCCCCCGGATGCCGGCGATGAAGCTGTTGCCCGGTACATCCATATCAATGGGCTTGCGGTCGATGATGCCAAAGGGCACATCGTACCTATAAGCGGCACACTGATAGCTTACAGGGGCATAGAAATTGAGCTGCGGTATATTCTCACCCGGCCTGCCCCGCTCCTGCCAATCACAGCGGACATCATAATTCAAAGAGCGGCTGCCCTTATCCAGGGATACGGTTACATCCAGCTGGGAATCGTTGAATTTTATCCTGTAGGTTACACTCTGCCGCAAGCCACCCTTTTGGAAGCCCAATACATGCACATCGGCAGTCAGATCCTCGATGGTCATATACCGGCCGACCCGCCATGAAGTCATGCCGTATCTAGGATCCTCCTGAATCAGCCGGAAAATACCGGCCGGGCGCTGGGGAGTAACCAGCTCTGCACCGGTATCCTTATCCAAGAGCGAAACCACAGCGCAGTTCATGGTATCGAGAACTACCTTGATGTGCTCATTTTCTAGAACAAAACAGTCCGGCTCCTCGAGGCGGGGATCCCCGGGGTAGCGAATTGGCGGCTGGAATTCATCGGTTTCAGTGACTACATAGGTAGAGTACCCGTAGGGAGGCACCTCTACCTCCATCAGCAGCCTTACATAGGAATGACCCCAGTACTGGTTCACCCCGCTGTCCAAGAGCTGATGGCTTACTATACCGCCCTGGGCATCTTTGCATACCAGTCTATCTAAATCGCCATTCCAATCCCAGACCACCACCTCGGCCAGTTCCCTCCGGGGCCTGATGGATGGGTTAAATATGTGAAAGATCCGGGTCTTGCCGGCACCCCGTGAACTTTGGGATATCTTGAACTTTTCTACCCCAAACCCCACACCGGCACCCTCCGATATGGTGCTGGCTATATCTTCAGAAGGGGCCAAGGAACTGGTATCGATGTTGGCAGCCAGGGCCTGGAGGGCCAACTTCTTAGAGCTTCCTGCAATGGCCATGGTCTCTTGGAAGAGCCCTAAAGCGTGATCCCGGGTTTCGGCAACACATGAGCCGGTGATGATATCATGGAAATGGTTAAAGAGTACGTGACGCCAAGCTTCGAAGAAATCATGATGGCGGTAGGGCCAATCGGCATTGATTGCCGCCAGAGTGGAGAAGGCCTCAGCCTCATTTAAGGAAGCTTCCGCGATTCTATTGGCAGCTTTGATCCTGGCTTGGCTGGTGTAACAGCCGGTGAAAACAAAGTTCCGTTCATGCTGAACCACCGGCAAACTGTCTTTGATCTCCTCAATCTTGCGGAAGAAGTCTCGGAAAGTGCCGAACTCAATTGTTGGGAATACCGGCCAGGTGTTCATATCGATGATTCTTTCAAGATCCCGGCGGGTGGGGCCGCCTCCGTGGTCGCCTACTCCGTATACCCTCATGGCAGTGTCGATGCCGTGCTCATGGCAAAACTCAGGTGCCGGTATGGCAAGGTCAGGACTCACATATCCGAGATACCAGAAAGGCTCCCGATAAACAATCACCGACCTGCCCGACGGTGCATCCCATTTCTGAAGAAGCAATCCTGCGTCTCCCCGGCAGTGGTAGTAGTACTTAATACCGCCGGCGGCCAAGATCTCCGGAACATTAAGGCTGTGGCCGAAGGTATCCGGTTCAAAGTCTAGGTCTAGGGACTCCGGCTTTATGTCAAGTAACTGGGAAAGATACCGCTTTGTATAGAGAATATGGCGGGCTAGGCTTTCTCCATTGGGCATATTCTTATCTGTTTCTACCCATGTGGAGGCTGTCACCTCCCACCGGCCTTCCTTAACCCGCTGCCTGATCTCATCCAGCATGTGGGGAGCATAATCCTCAACGATTTTGTAGACCGATGCCTGGGACTGGGAGAACTTGAAGTCTGGATATTCCTCCATCAAATCAAGCATGGTGCGGAATGTGTCTAAGGTGATAGCCACTGTCTCATCCCAGCGCCACATCCAGTTCATATCGATGTGGGCATGGGCAACACAAATCAGCCGATAGGACTTAGCTCTATTGGACAGCACACTGAGTCTTTCCTCAGCTGCCTCCGCGGCCTCCCGAGCAATGGTGCCGGCTTGTTCTTGCTGAGCTAGCAGATAATCCAGTACCGATGCTATCAGGTCATCATAGGCATTACCATCGACCTTAGACAGCCGATAGGCGTACTGCAGCTGAGCGATAATCCTTTCCGCCCAGTAGTTCTTAAGCTTAGATTCCTGCAGGTGCGCAATTCGGGATTCCAGCGTCATCCGAAATTCTCCCTTCCTTATGAATTAACGCACTTCAGGTAAATCTTCGCTCTTTTCCTTCGACTACCTTCTCAGCTTTCACTTCTCCCTGGCCGATCGCTGACCCCAAGCAACATTTTTCGGCAAGAGAAAAAGCCCAGCACTTGCCGGAGCAAGTACTGGGCCTACTGAGAGGCTATCTATATATCCTATACCTCTTTGTATTTCCACCGCCTCAGCCGCAGGGCGTTGGTCACTACTGAAACAGAGCTAAAGGCCATTGCTCCCCCTGCAAGTACCGGGGACAAGAATCCTAGAGCAGCCACAGGAATCCCAATGGTGTTGTAAATTAAGGCCCAGAAAAGATTCTGTTTGACGTTCCCCATGGTGCTCCGGCTCAGCTGAATAGCTGCCACTACACCCTTGAGATCGCCTTTGATCAAAGCTATGTCTGCCGACTCCATGGCCACATCGGTACCGGTGCCGATAGCAAAGCCCACATCTGCAGTTACCAAGGCAGGTGCGTCATTGATGCCGTCACCCACCATGCCTACATTCAATCCTGAATCCTTCAGCCTCTGAACTTCCCTGGCCTTATCCTCCGGCAGGACTTCCGCTAATACCTGGTCTATGCCCACCTGCTTAGCAATGGCTGCGGCAGTTCGAGAATTGTCGCCTGTGAGCATATACACTGACAGCCCCATCCGCTTCATTGCCTCAATGGCACTCCGGGATTCCGGTTTAACTGTATCGGCAACCCCAACCACCCCTGCCAGGGTTCCATCAACTGCTACCAGCATGGCTGTCCTACCTTCAGCTTCCAGCTTGCTGACCTCTGATTCAATATCCTCGATAGCTATCCCGTTATCCAGCATGAGTTTGCGGTTACCCACCAACACACGCCGTCCATCTACAGTTGCCGCAATGCCGTGTCCCGGGATAGCGGCAAAGTCCTTCGGCTCGCTGAGTTCTAGTCCCCGCTCCCTAGCACCTGCAACGATGGCCTCTCCCAGGGGATGCTCAGAACCCCTTTCGGCACTGGCCGAAAGCCTCAGCACTTCCTCTTCGGTAAAGCCGTTGAATGCTGCTAGATCAGTCAATTCCGGTTCTCCCTTGGTGATGGTCCCAGTCTTGTCCAACACTATGGCCTGGAGCTTGTGGGCATTTTCCAGGTGTTCCCCGCCTTTGATCAAAATACCGTTTTCAGCCCCTTTGCCAGTGCCCACCATGATTGAAGTGGGTGTTGCCAGACCCAGGGCACAGGGACAGGCGATTACCAGCACAGCGGTCATGTTGATCAGTGCTCTCGTGAAATTACCCGGATCTCCTATGAAGTACCAGCCTACAAATGTTACAATCGCAACTCCCACCACCGCGGGGACGAACTTGCTGGAGATTATATCGGCCATTCTCTGAATCGGAGCCTTGGAGCCTTGGGCTTCTTCTACGATACGAACTATCTGGGCCAAAGCTGTATCCTTACCTACCCTAGTTGCGGTAAACCTAAAGGTACCGTGCTTATTGATGGTCGAGCCGATTACCTCATCACCGACATGCTTGTCTACCGGCACACTTTCTCCGGTGAGCATCGATTCATCTACTGACGAGTAACCTTCCACAATGACACCATCTACCGGAATTCTTTCCCCTGGACGAACTATAACCAAATCACCTACAACTACATCTTCAATCGGAATATCCATTTCCTGCCCGTCCCGGATCACTCTAGCTGTCTTGGCCTGCAGCCCCATCAGCTTCTTGATGGCTTCTGAAGTTCTGCCCTTGGCCCTGGCCTCCAGCAGCTTGCCCAACAAGACAAGGGTAATGATCACCGCGGAGCTTTCAAAATACACCTCGGTTATACCCAGCTGCTGACCCCATAGGGTCACGGCTACACTGTAGAAATACGCGGCGCTGGTACCCAAGGCAACCAACACCGACATGTTAGCACTGCCGGACCTGAGGGAGTAGTAGGAATCCCGATAAAACTGCCAGCCTGCGACAAACTGCACAGGCGTTGCCAAGACCAACTGAAACCAATGATTGTGCAAGATACTGGGCAGTCGGTCGGTAATTCGCAAATGTACCAGCATAGTCAGCAGGAGAGGTATGGACAAAACCGCCGAAAAGACAAACAAGTTTCTCTGGCGGCGAATCTCCCTTTCCCTTTCTGCTTTCTCGCTGTCTACTTCCTCTGGGATCGCCATATCGCTGGCATGATAACCCATTTGCTCAACTGCCTGCTTGAAATCTGCAACTTGTGCGGCAGCACCATCGTAAGTGATTGTCGCCCTCTCGGTAGTCAGGTTGACAACACAGTCTTTTACCCCAGGCACAGCCCGGAGTCCCCGCTCAACCCGGGCGACGCAGGCAGCACAGGTCATGCCGCTTATCTTCAGAGTTGCCTGCTGAAGCTCTCCGTTGGCTCCCAGTTGGCTTCTATTCATCAGCTGATCCAAACCGGATCACCCCCTACCGGCATATCGAATATACCCTACAGGGGTATTGTATTCCTTTTGCCCCTTCCCGTCAATAGTCTAGGCAAGAATACTTTTCGTATAACCTAACAGCATCGTTCCCGGCGGGCTGGTTTCTTATCATCGAAGCGGTAGGAAGAGGCAGCATCCATCAAGAAGTAGAAGCAAGGACTTAGACGTGTGAGAACTCTACATTGCCGACTTACCAGGAGGAATAACGTGAGTAAGAAGCGGGCCAATGACCTCAGCGGAACAGAGTGGGCTAGGTACTCAATCAGTGTCTGGAATGATATAACCAAAACAGCCGAGGAAAGAAGGCTGGGACATCCAGCTATGTTCCCCCAGATGCTGGTAACCCGCCTGATCAGGTGTTTCACAACCAGTGACGAGCTTCGGATACTAGACCCATTCATGGGAAGCGGCACAACATTAGTAGCTGCCCGCAGCTTGGGGCGGTACGGCATAGGTTTTGAGCTTAATCCTGAATATATAGAACTGGCCCGCAAGCGCTTGGCACAGACGGACCTATTCCACAATACCCCCTTTGAGATCTACAACACAGACGCCCGGGAGATTCCCCAGTACATAGAATCCAATTCCATCGACCTCTGCATTACCTCCCCGCCGTATTGGGATATACTTCTGCGGAAAAGAACTGCTGATCATAAGGAAATTCGCAACTACGGCAGCGAAGAAGGGGATCTCGGCCAGATCCGGGACTATGAGAAGTTTCTAGATGCCTTGGTTGAGGTGTTTACCGGTGTATTTCAAGTCTTAAAACCGGGCAGGTACTGCATAGTCAATGTGATGGACATCCGCAAGAAGGATCGGTTCTACCCCCTCCACTCGGACCTGGCCAGGAGAATGGAGAAAGTGGGATTCATCTTTGATGACATGATCATCTGGGACAGAAGGCAGGAGTACAATAACCTGCGGACATTGGGCTACCCTGCTGTTTTCCGGCTGAACCGGATACATGAGTTTCTGTTGATTTTCAAGAAAGCAAGGAGCTCCAAAGCCTAATAAAGGTGCAGTGAGAAGGACCGTACAATACCTTGTGGAAGCTACTATTGAGCCGCTTAAATTCTAGACAACTATAGAAGGGATGTACGGTGTATGGCAAGTTGGATGTTTCCTTATAGCCGCCCGCCTCAAAAGGACAGGTTAGTGGGAGACATTATCAAGCAGATCCCGCCGAGAAAAAAGTTGGTTGTTGCCTGTATCGGTTGCAACAACCTCACCGGAGACGTTCTCGGGCCCTTAGTTGGTACGATGCTGCACGCAAGACTCCAATCCAGCAAGCTCCCTACTGCGAACATAATTGGTACCCTGGCCAAGCCATTGGAATTTAACAACTACCAAACTGAGTTCAATAAGCGGTTTGGCAACCAACCAAATGTGTTTACCATCGCTGTAGACTCCGCAACAGGCACTCCCGAACAGTTGAAAACCATCATGATAGGTAGTGGACCAATTCGTCCCGGCGGGTATCTTTATAACTCCAATCAGAAGTTCGGCGACATGCACATTATAGGGGTTCTTACGCAATATGGAGATGACATTTGGATACAGATGAGTTCCACAAATATGTGGATTGTGGTGCAGATGGCGGAATTGATAACAGACATTCTGTTTGATGTGCTGAAGCTCTATTCACAGGGCGTCGGGAACACCAGGTATAGGCGGGTAACCATCGTAGGCAAAAGGACATCCCAGAAACGAATCACCAGCAGTGGGATAGAGATAGTATGATACAGGTAGCGCACAAAAGACTCGCCCCTACAAGCCCGACAGAGGTGACGTCAACGGCCACTTGAGAATCCTTTCTTGTCCTCTTCAAGAAACCCACCGATAGACTCAACACAGTGGTAGTTAGTTCTATTCTTCGTTACTTACTCAAATAATCTAATACCCATGAGCCACTCGCAGTTATTGCGGCTGATATTGCTAGTATACCAATAAGGGATACCCACTTCGGCACCATGCCTAATCCGGCAGTGAGTTCCCAAAGCTGTACACCCGATAGAACTTCTTCAGAGGACGCAGCCCGGGCCGATTTTTCAGCCAGCATCCGAACTCCTTCAGCAACCTAAACTGGCAGGATTTGGGAAATGTCTGGCTAATAGAGTAAATAGAGAGAAAGGAGAGAGTGTAGTGCGGAAAATTGCCGTTGTGAGCTTTCAAGGAGAAATGCCCTGCTTTGTCCACGCTCTCTTGAATGTATGGAACTACCACGAACGAGGATATGAAGCCGCCATGATTATCGAAGGTGCATCCACTAAGCTGTTGTCAACCATTGCCGACTCGCCTCAAGCTAAACTGTGGCAGAAAATCAAAGATGCTGGTTTGATCAAATCTGTATGCAAGGCCTGTGCTGTCCAAATGGGGTCTTTGACAGAAGCTGAATTACAGGGACTCCCAATAGACTCCGCGCTGTCCGGTCACTCAGATTTAGAACCCTTTACCAAGGAAGGCTATGAGATTATTCTGTTCTAATCGGGCATGATGTGCTCCACAGTATGAGTAGCAGAACTGTACACCGCCGCTCCTGCAGACCGCAAGCGGCGGTTTTAGGTTCTCCGATTAATTGGAAAGGGTGATCCTATGAACCGGCCAAGAAAGCGCGCTGCGAGATTGATATCCATAGCATCCTTAGTGCTGATGGCTTTGATGGTTTCCGGCGGCCAAACCGGCAAGGCAGAAGGGCTGCCGATCACCGATCCTGCCCTTTTGCGTGCCATACAAAATAGCGGTGATAACCCCGAGGATATAACAAGGCTTTACGCTAGTCACGTTGTCTCTCTAGAAGGCATTGAGAGTCTGAATCCCTTGAGACCCTACGCCTTTACGGCAGCAACACCACAGACCTATCACCACTGCTCAAGCTGCCTAATCTTGCTTTCCTGGAGCTGGCATACGCCGAGACTCCCATTGACGTAGAGACTATCAGTCAGCTAACTGGTCTCAAAACCCTGCGTATACTTAGTTCTGGGATAAATGATCTTTCTTTCCTCTCTAGCATGCCCTACTTACAACAACTCGATCTAAGCTCTAATGAAGTCTTGAATGTGGAACCCCTCTCCAACCTAAAGCAGCTGCAGCACCTCTATCTGGACAATAATCATATTGTCGATGTCGCTCCCCTGGCATCCCTGAAAAACCTAAGAACCCTAAGCCTGTCCAAAAACCCCATAGAGGACATTAGTCCCTTGGCGAACCTAAAGAATCTGGACAGCCTTTACCTCGATTACACCAACATCAGTGACATAACCGCGCTAAAGGGACTAGTGAACCTCGAGGACCTAGTCCTCAACTTTACAGCAGTCACAGATCTAAGTCCACTCAAAGACCTGCCTTTGGAACGCCTCTTCATCTTCGGTCTGAAGACAGAGAACCTAGAGCTGCTCCCCCAAGAGGTTCAGGAGAGAGCCGAGGTTACGCTCAAAGATGAAGCATCCTTCGGTGATTACACCGTTAGGGTGTGGAGCGGCTCCTGGGTCTATGGATATTTTGAAATCCTCAAGAACGGAGAGCGTGTCTATCTGCAGGAGGGCGGAGTCTTTCACATAGGTTGGGACAATAAGTATCATCCCGATGAAGGTGCTCCCGTACTGCGTATAGGTGAGGACATAACAGGGAGAGGAATTCCGAATCTAGTGATCGTAGAATGGACCGGAGGAGCTCACTGCTGCATGTTCATCTATCTTTTCGAGCTTGGTGAAGAAGCGAGGCTGCTTACCGACCTCTTCTTGGGCCACAACGATACTTTCTATTTCACAGATATGACCAAGGATCCTGGTCTGGAATTGGTTGCCTATGATACCAGTTGGGCCTATTGGCGGGCTTCCTTTGCCAGCTCTCCTGCGCCTCAGATGGTCTTAAGACTTGACGATGACAACAAATGGGTTTTCTGTGATGAAGCAATGCGCAAGCCAGAACCCGATGGGCTGGAACTGCTTGCTATTCTGGAGGCTGTCAGCAGCAAGATCGAAGAGATGAACAATCCCCATCATGTAATTGAGCCTTTCTGGGACGAGCTCTTAGAGCTGATCTATTCGGGACATGCTCGCCTTGCTTGGAGAGTTCTCGATCTTGCCTGGCCTAGTACAGTCCCCGGCAAGGATGAATTTGTGCAGGATTTCATTCGCATGCTCCTTAATAACCCATTTCTGGAAGATCTTGAGCGCTTAAATGACGGCCAGCTCCTTCCATCACTATAGAGCAGAGTAAGACCCTAAGACTGTTCTGACTAGACTAAAGCGGGAGGAGGCTGCCAGATTGAACAGCCTACCTCCCGCATTATCGCTCATGCGGACCCGCAAGCGGCGGTTCCGAGGTTTGCATTCGGAAGCCCCCCTTTATCCGGGGGTTACTATGTGTGCTGCAGTGCTTCTACTAGAACAACCGCTGCAAAACAGCTTGAGCGGCCAGGGCCACAAAAACTACCGACGTATCTATGGTGACCCCCAGGGCCATCGGTTTCCAGCCTACTCCTTTAACCTCATCAACGCTGGTCTTTAGCCCAATTGCCCCAAGGGCCATGATCATCAGCATCCGGGAGAGGGAGGAAATGCCTGATACAATATTTCCAGATAAAACGCCGGTGCTCTTCACTGCCACCATGGCTAGGAACAGCAAGACGAACCATGGAAAGATGGAGACAATATCGACTTTCCCCTCTGTTTGGTCAGCAGCTGCAGACCGAAGTTTGCGTCTTGCATGGATGTAAGAAAACACCAGCACTATAGGAACGATGAAAAGGGTTCTGGTTAGCTTCACGATGACTGCAAAGCTTCCTGCAGCTTCGGAAAACCCATAACCAGCGGCTACCACCGAGGATGTATCATTAACGGCTGTGCCGACCCACAGCCCATAGCTCATATCAGTTAGGCCCAGCAGCTTGCCAAACCAGGGAAACAAGATAACTGTCAGGAGGTCGAACAAAAAGGTGGCAGATAGGGCATAGGCTATATAGCTATCGTCCGCCTCGATCACAGGACCGAGGGTGGCAACTGCGGTACCCCCACAAATTGCTGTACTAGCCGAAAGCAAGCTGGACATTTTCCAGTCTACCTTAAACAGGCGACCTAAGATGTATCCCCCGCCAAAAGCCGTTGATAACGTAAACACCATCAGCGCCAGCGCGTATTTTCCCACCATCAGTACCTGGGAAAAGCTCAGGGAAATACCCATCAGAATGATTCCGACCTTCAAAACCGTCGTTGACACAAAATGCACACCGGCAGAGGTTTGGGGCATCTTCTGTAAGATTGGGTGACACACCATACCCAAGATAAGAGCCAATATGCTGGTACCGACCAAATCTCCTGGGATTAGCCTATTAATCCAGATGGCCAGAACAGCCAGCAGCAGTGTAAGTAAGAATCCAGAACTGTATTGCTTAAGCTTCCCCAACATAGCAAAACCCTTTCGACGTAAATTTGGACAGACTACCCTTGATTATAGTTGGGATTATGTATAAAATCAAATTATGGATTTTTATGCTTCTATAAATTCTATTGATAGAGGGATTGCTATGTTGGACTATAGGCATCAAACATTTCTTGTTCTCTGCAGAATTGGGAGCTACACCCAAGCGGCCAAAGTCCTAAACCTAACACAGCCAGCGGTAACCCAGCACATCAAGGCACTGGAAGCCCATTATGGTAGCCCATTGTTTACCTACGCCAATAGAACGCTGACCCTCACTGAGCACGGCAAGTTGTTATACGAGTTCGCTTCTAGAGTTTCCTCAGACAGCGACATCCTTACAGAAAGACTGCGGCAGAAGGACCTGGCCAGCCCCCACCTGCGGTTTGGGGCAACTTTGAGTATCGGCCAATACATCATGCCGTCCTTAATAAAGCAAATCCTAGCCACAATGCCTGCGACCTCTGTCTCAATGGTGGTGGAGAACACCCAGCATTTGC
Source organism: Bacillota bacterium (assembly GCA_012727675.1). Lineage (GTDB taxonomy): Bacteria > Bacillota > Limnochordia > DTU087 > DTU087 > DTU087. The sequence continues at coordinate 712 of JAAYGR010000273.1, read as the reverse complement.
TGGAGAAACTGGTGCAGGGAGATATTCAATTCGCGCTTATAGAAGGCATCTTTGACAAGACGGCCTATCACTCCGAACTCTTTGCCATGGAACCCTTTATCGGGGTCTGCTCGAAAGATTCCCTCCTTGCCGACCGGCCCGTATCCTTTGACGAGCTCATCTCCCATCATCTCATCGTCCGGGAACCGGGCTCGGGCACCAGGGAGATCCTAGAGAGTTTGCTGCACCAACACAATTTCTCCATCAACAGCTTTGCTAAAGTAACTGAGATAGGCAACAAGGAAGCCATCAAACAGCTGGTCAAAGACGACCTGGGCATAACGTTCTTATACCGGGTGGTGGCACAGGAAGAACTAGCCAGGGGAGAGCTTAGGGAGCTAAGTGTAAAGGGCATGGATGTGCAGCACGAGCTTAACTTCGTCTTTCTAAAGGGCAGCCAGCATTCAGAGGAGTATTTATCGTGGTATCGTGCTTTCAAGGAGGGTTACCAGGGACAAAAGCTGCGTTGAAACTCCTCCGCTGTTGGTTCATGTGCTACTCTAAGCTTCAAGTCCATATTACAAACTTTAGCGGCTTCTTTATACTTCCCTTCCAGCAGAATGACCGGCCTCAGGTCTTCGGCGCTCTATGCTTGCCCACTATTCAAGATTGAGACCTTCTGTTACTCAACAACATTGATCACCATTAGATTCCCCGACTCATAGCGCTTGAG
>JAAYGR010000272.1 GCA_012727675.1 Bacillota bacterium | reverse complement strand
CCACGATTCACACTCTCCTAGCAATTCGTGATTTATCCATCATTTTCCTGCCTTGGTTTGTGATCTCATGCTGCCTTCTTGAGGTCCTTAATCACTTCAAGTTGCGGCTTAATCAGCTTATCGTCATGACCCAGGTAAGCTAGTCCGATCCTGGCCAACACATAAGCGTCAACCTCATCGTTAGTGGGAGCTTCAAACCCCCAGCGCTTATATACCTCAAGCCGAACCTCGTCCTTCTTGGCGTTTCCTCGGCCTGTGGCAAACTTTTTAACCCTGGTCGGTGGAACCACTAGGTAATGCTGGCCCATCTCAAATAGGCTGCACCTGACTACTCCGCTAAGCTCCCCCAGCGCTGCCATCTGGTTAGGTCTTCCAAAGGCGTAACCCTCAAGAACAACTAGCTGGGGCCTATGGAGTTTAACCGCCGTAGTGATTTTTTCTCTAATGTCGGCCAACCGAGCTTCTCCCTTAAATCGGCTGGAAACAGTCGTTGATTCAACAGTTTCTGCGTCCTGCAACAGGACAAGCCCTGTACTTGTAAGTGATAAATCCAATCCCATCACTCTGCACATACTATCCCTCCTTGGAGGGCGGGTAGCTCCCGCCCCTAAACCGCCTTGCCTTGCTCCGCCGGCCACCAATAAACATCACGCTGGGCTTGTGTATCATAAACCCGGTATGGCTCGCCGGTAATGGAATGGTACTTGCGAGCCTCTACACAAAGGTCTCCAAAGTCATCGCCGTAAGACACGGCTCGGTGGGTTTGGGAATTGAATAATACGTAACGTGAGTTTTTCATGTTAAACCGCTCCCCTCCTTGGTCCTGGTTGGTATATCCTGCATATCAGGCCGGTTCTTCTCCATCCAGATGGCAAAAGCAATGTTCCACAGAGCTGCTGCAAGATGGTTTTCATCGTCCATACCCTGCATGTACTTCGATAAGTGCCGAAAAGCCGAGTCGATAAGGCTGCTGATTGGGATTCCTTTTTCACAGTTGCGCTCTCCATATTTCAGTGCTCCCTGCTCACAATGAAGGGCCAACTCATGAATAGCCTCCCAGGGCAGCAAGTCATAGCGACCTTTACCCTCCTGCATATCCCGGACAGCTCCGGTAGGAAACTCCCGCCGATGGCCGCTGTCTTTGATCAAAATTTACCACCCCCATACTCCTGGTCATACACAATCCGATTAATACCCGCCTCATCAATTAAACGTCTGCAAATCGGACACGGGGAATGGGTCACATAGATGGTCGCTCCCTTGGGGTCTAGACCCAACTGGTAGCATTGGGAAATGGCGTTCCTTTCGGCGTGAATAGTACGCCGGCAATGGTTATCCACCATCAGGTGCCCGATATCGTCACAGTGGGGCTCGCCTGGTAGCGACCCATTATAGCCTGTGGCCAAGATGCGCTTGTCTTTGACAACAACGGCTCCGACATGGGCCCTGTCGCACGTGGATCTCGTGGCAACCATACGAGCTATGTCCATGAAATAGTCATCCCATGACTTGCGTTTCGATGCGCCATTTTGCATAAAACCCAACCTCCCTCTCAAGCCAATGTCATTCCTGCAGCATAAATTATCAAGGTCCAGAACAAGGTGTCAGTCATGCGTATCCCCCTCGATACCCAAATCCCGCATGACAGCGGCTCTAAACTGCTCTTTGGTCATAGGCCTGGGTTTATGTCTATCAAAGGCGATCCGTCTCCTGCTCAGCATCTGCATCATCCTCCTTGGTCACAGCCGCCAGAAATGGGAATAGCTGCGGATCAGGTTTAGGCGGCTCGGAAAATGTAAAGTCCTCCCGGGTGAACTTGCGGTCTTGGTCCCGGAATTTAGGCTGCCTTAGCTTGTCCAGTCGATCAACATCCTCCGGTGTAAAGGCCTTGAGACTCATCCAACGTTGAAGAATAGCCTGAGTATACCTGGGATTGGTTACTCCGGCTTCCGCAGTGCGTTTAAGAGCCTCGAGAATATGCCAAGTAGTTAGACCATCAGTCAAAAAGGACGTGATCATCTGGACCTGTGTCTGGTTAGGTGGATAGCCGAACACTTGTCCGAACTCTTTAGCAACCTCAGAAAATTGATCATCGTCATCATCGCGGTTTAGCGCTAAGTGATCTGATGATGATAGATCGTCTAGTTTAGTTTCGTTTAGTTTATTTAATGTGTTACTACTTTGCTTACCATCTTGCTTACCACCTTGATTACCAACTTGCTTCCTGTCTTGCTTACCAACTTGCTTTCCAACTTGCTTACTTTCTGACATAAGAACATCTGTTCGATTACTTTCTTGTGTACTATGAAGCAGAGAGACAAGCTTGTAAGATGTCGCTTTCGTACCGTTCGGTTTGAAGTCAATGATTCCCAATTGTTTTAGTGCGTTTCTCGCCTTGTATACTCCGGATCTGGACAATCCAGTGTACAATTCAAGCGTAAGAT
>JAAYGR010000271.1 GCA_012727675.1 Bacillota bacterium | reverse complement strand
TTGGAGGTTGTCGCCTGCGCTGATCTGATTCATGAGAGGGCCCAGGCTCAAGCGAAAGAGTACGGCGTGCCCAAGGCATGTTCAGTGGAAGAGCTGCTGCAGGATCCCGAGATTGAAATTGTGCTTAATCTGACCACACCCAAAGCCCACTATGAAGTCTGTAAAGCAGCTCTAGAAGCCGGCAAACACGTATATGTCGAAAAACCCCTGGCAGTTACCAGGGAAGACGGCAAAGAGATCCTGGAACTTGCCGAGAGCAAGGAGCTGCTCTTGGGCTGCGCCCCCGACACATTTCTCGGAGCAGGGTTGCAAACCTGCCGCAAGCTCATCGATGATGGATGGATTGGAGAGCCGGTGGCAGCTACAGCCTTTATGACCTGCCACGGCCACGAGAGCTGGCATCCGGATCCAGAATTCTACTACGAGATCGGCGGCGGACCGATGCTGGATATGGGACCGTATTATCTGACTGCCCTTATCTCTCTCCTAGGACCGATCGATAGGGTCACTGGATCGAGTAGGATTACCTTCCCCGAAAGAACCATCACCAGCCAGCCCAAGTACGGCAAGAAGATCCAGGTGGAGACACCCACCCATATCGCTGGAGTTATGGATTTTGCCAGCGGCGCCATCGGAACAATTATTACCAGCTTCGATGTATGGAGTGCCAACCTGCCCCGGATAGAGATCTACGGCAGTGAAGGGAGTCTGCAGGTTCCCGATCCCAACACCTTTGGCGGTCCGGTGCTGGTCCGCCGCTGGGACGCGGATGAATGGAGCGAGATTCCCCTCACCCATGGCTACGCCGAAAACAGCCGGGGAATTGGATTGGCAGATATGGCCTATGCAATTCGCTATGTAAGGCCCCACAGGGCCAGCGGCGAGATGGCCTACCATGTGCTGGATGTCATGCACGGTTTCCTCGATGCTTCAGAGAGCGGAACCCATTACAAGCTGCCCAGCACCTGTACTCGGCCAAGTCCCCTGCCCGTGGGCCTGCCCCATGGAAAGCTGGATAAATAGAGTGGACCGGAATTATTACACCGAAAAGCCAGTGGCGGTATCCGTCACTGGCCTTCCTTTTTGCAACAAACTGCGCCGCAATTAGCCGCCCTAGCCCTTGATGGCACCAGCTGTAATTCCCGATACAAAGTACCGCTGCAGCATAATGTAGATGAGCAGAACCGGAACAATTGATATGAGAACACCAGCATTGATAACTGGATAGGAGGCAGAAAACTGTCCCTGGAAATACATCATGCCTAAAGGTACAGTCTTCCACTTATCGGAATGAACAAATATCAAGGCCATCATGAACTCATTCCAAGTGGCTAAGAAATCGATGATAAACAGCGCTGATATTGCCGGTTTTGCTAAAGGCAGGATAATGTTCCAATAAATTCTGCCGTCAGAGCAACCATCAATGTAAGCTGCGTCTATTAATTCATCAGGAATAGTGCGGAAGAAACCTCGACAGACCAGAATCTGCAGTGGTAGACCGTATGCTATGTATGGGAAGAACAGTCCTGCAAGGGTATCCAACAACCCCATTTTCTTGAGCAGAATGCTGTTAGGAAGCAGCGTGACATGGAGAGGAACTCCTATCCCCGCCAAAAACATCAGAAAGAGGGTGTCCCGCGCTCGGAAATTCCACTTAGCCAGCGGATAAGCTGCCAAAGATGCCACTAAAATACCTGCCGGCACCTTCGTCACACTGATCAATATGCTATTACGATAGTATACATTGAATCTCCCCAGATACCAAGCTTGTCGAAAACCATCGAGACTCAGTTCCCTGGGTAGCGAAAAAACCCCTGACCTCATCAAGTCTCCTTGAGTTCTAATGGCAGTAAACACTACTATGACAAATGGAAAGAGAAAGATAGCTGCCACAATTGTCAAGACTATGTATAGAGCCCAGCGTTCCCATGTCTTTAATTGCGTCATTCAGCGCACCCCCCTGCTCCCTAACGACGAGACATAGCTCGGATATAAGGAAATACCAAGATAAGGCTAACTGCTGTCAGTACCCAGGCAATGGCCGAGCCATAACCAGCCTTATTGTATATAAATGTATTGAAATACATCCAAGTCGACAGCACCTGGGTAGCACGGCCCGGCCCACCCCAAGTCATGGAGTAAATAAGGTCAAAGACCTTTAGTGAATCTACTACCACCAGGGAAATTACAATGACAAACGTTTCCCGCAGCAAGGGAACTGTAATGTGTCTGAATATCTGGAATCTACCAGCGCCGTCAATTTGCGCTGATTCATACAGTTCTGCCGGTATATCCTGTAGTCCAGCCAAGAACAAGATCATAGGAAACCCAGTGCCTTTCCATATTCCTGTCGCGATTACCGCATATAATGCAGTTTTCGGGTCAGCCAACCAGCCCCGGGTGAGGCGGCCTAAGCCCATTTCCCTAAGAATGGCATTTAATGCTCCAAACATTGGATTGTAAATCCATGCCCATATAATACCTACGGATATCATCGGCAGTACCGCCGGCGAATAGTAAATAGAGCGATACAGCGTCTTACCAGCCATATCCCGGTTTACGGCAATGGCTAAAAGCAACCCGAATGTTACTGGAAACACCAGTGAAAATCCCATCCAGACCAGGTTGTTCCTTAACACCCTGGCGGAAATAGGATCCTTAACGAAATCAACATAATTACGCAGCCCCACAAAGGTCATCTCGGGAGCTAAGCCGTTCCAGTCATGGAGACTAATCATGAACGAATGGAACATCGGATAAATCATGAACATGCCGTATATAACCAAAGCTGGCAGCAGGAACCAATAACGGCTGATGCGGCGCAGACGCCTTGAAAGGTCCACAAGAACACCTCCCTGTTGCTGGGGTAACCACCTGAGCAAAGGCAACAAAACCAATGATATGATACATCTAATAGGGAGGTGCCGGCCTGCACCTGCAGGCCAGCACCCTATTCTTCTTGTTCTTACTGACTAGCCTTCCATTCTTCTACAGCCTTCTGGAAGTACTTCGCACCGCTCTCCGGAGTAAAGTCTCCGGTGACCAAGCCGTCCTGCACTTCAAAGAAGTGGTGCAGCAGCTCAGCTTGGAAGACCTGGTCATGGGGAGGATATGTGGCATCGAGAGTCGTCAGCACTTGACGCCATTTGTAGGTGTTAGGCAGCTGCTGTGGATCCGGAGCAACTCCAATTGTACCGGTGCTGCCAAAGGCGGTTCCCAGACCCCTTTGCTGTACCTCGCGAGAGATTATCCAGTTGAGAAACTCTGCTGCTTCTTCCTTGTACGGTGTTACAGAGGATATCATGAACTGCTCGGCGAATCCGGAAATCCGCACCGGGTCATGATCAGTTGGGTTGAGGAAGAAGCCAAAGTTGTATGGGTCCTGCCCATCATTAATCAGTGTTGTCTCCATCCAACTGCCCTCGAATACCATCAAAGCCATACCTTGATACCATGGGATCCGTGCATCGTCGGGAGCGACCATCAAGAACCCTGGGGTGATCCAGTCATTATCTACCCACTTCTTAAACAGCGAGTAGGCTGCTACTACCTCGGGGCAATCCCAACTGGTCTCCAGTCTATTGAGCTTATCGTGCAGCTCGGGGCCGCAAGTATGTTCGATGAGGAAGTCTAGCAGCCTCATAACCTGCCAGTTATACTTCCCACCTAGTGACAAGGGATATATTCCCTGACCCCTTGCCTTCTGGCAAAGAGCCTCCAACTCAGCATAGGTCTGGGGCTCTTCTAGTCCCAACTGGTTCATCAGATCGGCCCTGTACCAGAAAGTCATTCCATGGGTCGACACCGGCACCCCGTGCACACGGCCGTTCCGTACGAGGGCATCAACAGCCCATGGAATAAGGATTTCGTCCCAGCCGTACCTTTCATAGTACCGTTCTAGGGGCTCCGCAAACCCAGAGTCGATAAAGTAACCTGCCAACTCTCCTGCCCACTCAAAATATACGTCTGGACCGGATCCACCTGCAAATCCCGTCTGGAGAACTTCCTGGTACAAAGCGGCTCCAGCTCCAGCCATCACTTCATGGACAATCTCAACATCAGGGTTTATTTGGCTGTACTCTGCAAGAAGCGCGTCCAAATGCTCCTTTTGCTCGGCGCCCCATACGGTCATGAGCCGCAGGGTAATGGGTGCAGCCATGGCCTGAATGGAAAGGGCTAACACCAAGAGCAGACAGACACTTAACTGTACCAACAAGGAACGATTTCTCATCCTACCCACTCCTTCTTGAGGTAAATGTCTGGCAAAAGCTCCCCTCGGAATCCACCATACCATCTGGGTACCAGCTACTCACTTAGATAACTAGCCTATAGGCCTCTCCCCCTTCCCAGTTCTGCTACCAACGCTCTTCACAAAAGAGTTCCAGTTTTGCAAAGAAGTCTTCATGGATGAATCTTGCATCTATGGTTTCATATACTCGAATTGGCCGGTTCTGACCAGTGTGGATGTAGAACATCTGTTCATTGAATAAAGGCGCTGGACGCCACTGCCAACGACCGCAATCGGGATACATGATGACACCTACAGCAGGAGAATCGCCCAAAGAACGGTACTCGATGGGACCATCGAAATTCTCCCGATTCCACTCCACCAGCTGTTCAACTAGGTAGCGCCCTAGGGGCCCGCAGGGGTACACACGCCTCACCAGTTCAGCATAGCTAACCGGCATCTGTCTATAGACAGTCATGGGAATCTGCCACACTTCAACTTTAGACTTAAATACTACGTTAGCTGCGGTAACATCGTTGGAGAGGTTAAATTCCCACCCTCCTATAGGCCACGGACCACCACCGATCCAAATCACCCGAACGTTCCGCTCCTGGATCTTGGGCTCCATCAAGATTGCAGATGCCATATCTGTCAATGGGCCGTAGAAGGCTATATGGAGGGGCCGCGGATCATCCCGCATCGCTTCCTTGATGATCAACTCCGCACCAGGGGAGGGTACGGGTGTTTCTTCATCAGGTATAGCCCGGGGGGCGCCGTTGGCAACAACTACCCGGTCCTGCCAGCCCATCAAGTCCAGTAAGAGATCGACCTCGGCTCGGCTGGCCTCCATGCTTCTATCGGTCTTTCTCGTACCGAAGTGCGCCGGAATGATTCCATGGATTTCAAAGCTTGGGGTTAGCAGTGCATGCACTATGGCAAACTGATCGTCGGCCTCATTCTTTGCATCGGTATTGATGATTACCCGTGCCCGCTTTTCCTTCGGAAAATTGAACTTCACGTTTTCATCAACTCCTCTAATGAAATCTTGAATCCCTTAAGCCCAATCCAACGACCGCTTCACCGCTTCATGCCAACGCTCCATCAATGCAGCAACTGCAGCGGGGTCCTTCTGCGGTAAGAACTTCTCATCAACAATCTCTTCGTGGAAGTGAACAAGGTCGGACTGCTCCCAGATTCCTGCGACCAAACCGGCCATTGTAGCAACACCCCTGCCAGAGGCTTCGGGATTAGACGTAGTGAGTATGGGGCGCTGAAGCAGATCTGCTTGCAGCTGCATCAAGTATCGGTTTCGAGAGGCGCCTCCTCCACAGAAGACTGAACCATCTTTTAGGGGGATGACCTTTTCGATGATGTCATAGACATCTTTCACCTGATAAGCAATTGCATCCAGCGCAGCCCGCACTATATGCTCTCTCTTAGTACCTCGAGTAATGCCAACAATCAAGCCCCTTGCCCGTGTATTCCACCAGGGCGTACCCAATCCCGTAAAAGCGGGGACAAAGTACACGCCCCCCGTATCAGGCACACTTTCAGCCATAGCCTCCGTGTCTGCTGGATCGGCAATCAAAGAGAGACCTTGATATAACCACTCGATACCAGCACCGGTAGCGTGAATGATCCCTTCCAATGCATAGGTTGTTCTTCCGTTAAGCTGCCAGCCGACTGTGGCTGCTAGCCCGTGGGATGGTGTTACAGATTGCTCGCCTGTGTTAACTAACACTGATGACCCAGTGCCGTAGGTCACCTTTGTATCCCCCGATGAAAAGGCTGTTTCCCCGTATAGAGCAGCCTGCGAGTCCCCCATGATGGCTAGTATGGGTATGCCGTCCCGCACACCCTCTACTCCAGTAGTAACGCCCACCTGTCCTCCACTGGGTACTACAATCGGAAGACACTCTAAAGGTACTTTAAAGATCTCAGCTAGTTCCTCAGACCAAGATAATGTGTTAATATCAAGCAGCTGGGTTCTGGAAGCATTGCTGACGTCCGATACGAACGTCGAGCCTGCAGTAAGTTTCCACACTAGCCAAGTATCGATGGTCCCCAGCCGTATCCTGCCTTGGCTAATAAGCCGGTCAGCATTGTCAATTCTTGATAGCATCCACGCCATCTTCGTTGCAGAAAAATAGGGGTCTATGGGCAAACCTGTCTTGGCAATCACCAATTCCTCTACACCTTGTGCCGCCAATTCTCTGCACATATCTTCAGTTCTGCGACACTGCCAGACAACTGCTGGGTGAAGAGGTTTGCCGGTTTGGCTATCCCAGAGAACAGCTGTTTCCCGCTGGTTAGAAATTCCCATGCCGACTACATCCCATGATCTAGCTGTAGCCTCCTGTATCATCTCACTGAGAACAGCTCGTGTGCTTTCCCAAATTTCTTCAGGATCTTGTTCTACCCACCCCGAACGGGGGTAGTACACCCGCAGACGACGATAAGCTTGCTTAACAACCCGTCCTGCTTTATCCATCAACAGAGCACGAGTACCTGTAGTGCCCTCGTCTAATGCGATGATACACGGCTCACCCATGAGAGCTCCCTCCAGTAACATATACTGTCAGAACTTCCCCGCATTACATTGCTCTATGAAACTGCGTATGGAATCTCTTATCTGGTTGACGGTCAAACCATAGTGAGCACGAATAGCTTCCGGCGGTCCTGCAATGCTGAACGCAGAAGGAAAGCCAAGCCGCAATACAGGCATGGGATTATGCTCAGATAGAACCTCAGATACAGCACTACCCAATGCCGTCTGAACAGCATGCTCCTCTACCGTAACGGCGCAACTAGTCTCAGCAGCCACCTCGACGACTCCAGACACATCTATGGGAGAGAGTGTGCTTACATTAACTACACTGATGGAATATCCGGCCTTTTTCAGCTGGTCGGCTGCTTCCAGTACTCTCGCCACCATCCGACCGGAGGCGAAGACCGCACAATCGCGACCCTTTCGCAGAACTCGAATCTTGCCCAGTCGAAAGTCACCGGGCATATTAAGACTATGTGGAACATCACCTCGATAGAGACGCAGGTATGCAGGTTCCTCCACGCTTAAAAGAGTCTGTACAGCTGCTTCTGTTTCTTCGTGATCTGCTGGAATGACTACGTAGAAATTGGGGAAGGCCCGGTACAACCCCATATCTGCCAATGCGTAATGTGTCACCCCTAATGGTCCATAATCTACTCCCGAGGTATTTGCAACAAGCTTTACATTGTGCCTAGAGTAGATAACGTCGTTTCTAATCTGCTCAGTTGCCCGCCAACTGAGGAAACATGCAGCGGAACACACCCACGGTTTGAGGCCAGCCGCCGCTAAACCAGCAGCGAACCCAACTAGATTTTGCTCAGCAATACCGACATTAAACAGCCTCGCCGGAAACCTTTGTTGAAACCCATGTAGATACGACGAACCAACAGAATCATTGACGACTGTAACTAGTTCTGAATCCCTCTGCGCGGCAGCTGTCAGAGTCTCTGCGAACGTTGCACGAATGTCTGCCATCCAGGTTCATTCCCTTCTATAGCAGTCAATGTTTGCATAATCTCTTCTTGCGCCAGCCTCTGCTCTTCAGCAGAGGGAACCTTATGGTGCCAAGCCGGGTTGTTCTCCATGAAACTTACACCCCGCCCCTTCACGGTCTCAGCTATAATGACCCGGGGCTTGTCACTCTCTTTGTCTGAACTAAATGCCCATATCAGCTGCTCCATATCGTGACCGTTGCACCGAAAGACGTTCCAGCCAAAGCTCTCCCATTTGGCCGACAGGTTTTCAAGTCGAACGGTGCTCTCCGTGCAATTCCCTTGCTGGAGCCCATTTCTGTCAACGATGGCAATCAGGTTATTGAGCTGCAGGTGGGATCCCAGCATGGCTGCTTCCCAATTGGAGCCCTCCTGAAGCTCTCCATCACCCAAGAGTACGAAAACCCTAGGAACAGCTGACTCACGTTCCGCCTTCATACGTAATCCAGCGGCTAGTCCCGTTCCAACCGGGAGCCCATGGCCAAGTGATCCGGTACTGTGCTCAATTCCGGAGAGACGGCTTCTATCGGGATGCCCGGGAAGATTGGAATCTAACTCCTGATAACTATCCAACCAAGATTCGGGGAAGAAGCCCCTAGCTGCCAAAGTTACATAGAGGGCACCGGCCGCGTGGCCTTTACTTAGAATGAATCGGTCCCGTTCTACCCATGTTGGATCATCTGGCCTAATGCGCAGCACTTTGAAATACAAAACCGTCAGGATATCAATACAGGAAAAATCAGCACCAATATGTCCCTTCCCTGCACGACAAGTCATCTGCAGTATGATGTTTCGGGAACGATAACTCTGAGCATATAGACTCTGCAGCTCGCCAGCAGCAAGCACAAGCGTATTTGACCCGCAATCACACTTACGATTGTCCGCGGGATTGATCTTATCGGTCTTCATTCAGTACCTCTCTCCTCTTGTGGAAAAGCATCACAAATGTTGAGCGCGATGAACTATTTTGTGCTATTATGTTCTTAATGGAAGGAAGTTCTGTGCTTCTATGTTTCTATTTCTGACAACAGTTTCCTGCTTAGAAGGCTGATTATTTTCTAATTATTGCAGGTAAGAGTTTCAATTATTTTTCAAGCTGTCGTTTGCTTCATTTGAGGAGAGAACACTTAATGAAGGTATTTCTTTCCCTAAGTACACAGAATGTGTATAATGAATTATAAATGGATTCAGAGAGCAACAAGAATAGAGCTGCTTGATGCCGCTATTCTTGGTATGAGACGGAGGTATCTCGTGTTACCTGAAGAACGAAGACAGTACATTTTGGCTATCCTTGCTAGGAACGGTGCCGCCACAGTACGAGAGTTGGCCTCGCGCTTTGATGTATCCCTAGTGACCATACGGAGAGACTTGGACCGTCTAGAGAAAGATGGATTGATCATGAAAACTCATGGCGGTGCTGTCTCCCTGGGAGTTAATACCCATGCAGAGCTTCGATTGAGTGAACGTGAGCAGCAATTTCAACAAGAAAAAGATCGAATTGGAATGAAAGCGGCCAGTATGGTTCACCCAGGTGATACAGTCATCCTAGATGAAGGCTCCACTTGCTTAGCTATAGCACGCTATTTACGGGTTCAAGACGGTATCACCATAATTACCAATGGTATAAGGGTAGCTGCAGAAGTCCTGGGCAATCCAAAAATCTCCCTCATCGTCATCGGCGGAATCTGCAACCATGAAAGTGCAATGCTTTACGGGCCTGACACAGAAAAAGCCTATAGTAAACTGAGGGCTGACATATACTTCATGGGAATTGATGCCTTTTCTCCAGAACACGGTATCATGGATGGCAACTTCCTCCAAGTAAGCCTGAAACAGATTAAAGCTGATATTTCCAATCGGGTAATCGGAGCGGCTAATCAAGCGAAATTTGGGCGGCGAGCCGTTGCCCGCGTAGGCCCCCTTGACATGCTCGATGCTTTGATCACAGATGGCCCTGTCGAACAATCTCTACAAGAGTGCCTACGCGAGCACAATATCAGCTGCATTGAAGCTTAGCAATCTCACCTACCAATCCATAAGACCCAGTCCTGCTGGTCGGGTGTAGTGAGCGAATCGGAAAACTGCATTTTCGCCCCCCACTCCCCTGTGCGGGGGTTATACCAGCGATAGACACCAGGCTGCCAATCTTTGCAGCGGATCGGAATACTGCCCCCTACAGGGGTGTAGACGACTGCAAAATCATTTGTTTCAGCCTTGGCCGCGGCGATAAATCTAGCTGGATTTGCATCACCGGGTTGGGTTTCCAAGAGTTCAGGAGCGGGGCGCAGTGTCCACCATTCCAGAGCAGAGAAAAACTCCTTGAGATGGGTGACGGAAACAGCGCCTGGGCTGTCCAATCCTTTGTACCAGGATGGCGCCGAACCTGTCTCGGGATGATCTAGCGGCACTCCGGGTTCCTCCATCCAAGGCCAAATACCGTGATGACCATACGTGACTCCTGCAGTAGGAGAAACCAAGAGGCTCCAGTATAGAGCCCGCCTGACTTCATAGGCTTCAAAAGTGCGTTTAGAGTGATATGAATGATGTGCCTCGTAGTTAGGCTCCTGATTGATAATCGGCCGGTGAGGTTCATTGACCCAGTCTTTAGCTGGAGGTCCTTCCACTAACCAACGCAGATGTTCATCACTGTCGCCGTGACCGCTTTGATAACTAACAAAATCAAACCAGCTTTCACCGCGGAATTCGTCTGCTACCCAGTGCTGGCCTCCTGGGTGCATAGTCACGAGGTTTGAGGAGTTGTCTCCAAATAATGCGCGCCCAATGCGCCTCCAACGTTCGGCTTTCCCACCTCGATAATCACCGTCACCGCCCAGCATCCATATTACCCGGTAAGCACCGTAACGAGCTACGAGGTAACGGGCGAGGCGTACAGCATCTTCTTCAGGTAGATAATGGCCCGGATCTTTTTCTGTACACGCCCACAGCAAGACTAAGGCCGCGACTAGCCCATGGCGATTGATGGCAGCCACCTTGTCGTCCAAACGCTGGAAAAACCCTGGATTGATTCTAATAGGTTTTTCCCCTACAAAAGCTTTCTCACCCAGCTCATCGGCAGGAAATGACCGCCAGTGAGTGAGTACGCACTGTACTGCGGTAAAGCCCTGCTCCTTACGGACAGCAAGATATCGTTCCCAGTCCGATAGTTTCGCCTTAAGGACTCCATTCCAAGCCGTATCGGCCAAGTAGAAAAACGGCCTACCGTTCCCATCCTCTAGGTGAAATCCGTCAGCTGCAACTCGAAGCCTTCCTGGGCTAAGGGTAGGATGTTGAGTCTCCGGCACACTTACCTCAATGGAACCAGCCATCTGCTCCGGGAGAAAACAGCCATCGCGGGCATCCACTCGATAATCCCATAATCCCACTTCTGGTAAAGCTGCCCGCACACGCCAAGTTCTTCCCCCATCCCAGAAGGCAGCCGCTTTGACCACCCTGCCTTCGCCAGAAACAAACTCAATCTCTTTAACTACATCCCCGCTTCCGTCTGCCATTGACTGAACACTCTTTAAGACACCTTCGATGATTCCACAATCCTGTCTTATGATTTTCACACCTAACCCTCCTGAAGAGTGTATAATGGCCTTTCATTGGACCCATCTCATACAGGACCCATCTATTGGGACTATCGACCCCATTTCTCATTGAGCTGCACGAGCCTAGCGTGAAAGCTCTGCAGGGCAGGATAAAGTTCTCGATAAAGCTCAAAGAGCTCCTGATACTTCTCCTGCATCCGGGGATCAGGCCAATACTCTTTGTCCAGACCAACTGTGACTCCTACTGCCTCTTGGAGCGTATTGTAGATCCCGGCCGCAGTCCCGGCCAGCAGAGCCGCGCCCAGACAAGCTGCTTCTCTAGTCCGCAGGGTTGCAACGGAGCAACCGGTAATGTCTGCCTTAAGCTGTAACCAGGCTGAAGACTGAGCTGCTCCTCCCACGCAGCGAAGGGAATGGATCCCTAAGCCTGCCTCAGCCATGGTTTCTAGGTTGATTTTCATTTCATATACTTGGGATTCCATTATTGCTTTTGCTAGGTCGTGACGAGTTGTAGATAAGGAGAGACCAGCCACTGCACCCCGTGACCAGCGGTCACAGCTCGGCGTACCGCTGCCGTGGAAGTGGGGAAGCATCATTACCGGGGATGGCCCTGATGGGGTCTTGGCAATGATATGGTCGTAAGCATTCCTCTCTTGCGCCTTTGCCTCTTCCGCCTCGACCGCTGCAAATTGATCTCTATACCACTGCATTACAATACCTGCGGTATGGTTAAGGGCAAAGGTGAAAAACATGCCGGGGACTACGTGATAGTAACAGGGATAGAAACCATTATACATAGACTCATTCAAGAGAGGACGAGAAAACGTTGTAGAGATCACTTCTGCTGTCCCATGGGAATCCAAAGCTAAGTTTTCCTCTATTATGCCTGCTCCCAATGCTGCACAAGTCTGATCATGGCTACCCGCTGCTACTATCACCTTCGGCGAGACTCCGATACGGTCAGCCACCTGGGGCAGTATTCTCCCAACGATGGTACTAGACGGAACGGCCTCAGAGAAAAGTATTGGGTCAATATCAACTGCTTTTAGGACTGTAGCTGACCATGAGCATTCTTTGAGATCAAAAGCCA
The DNA here is from genome assembly GCA_012727675.1 of Bacillota bacterium. Taxonomy (GTDB): domain Bacteria; phylum Bacillota; class Limnochordia; order DTU087; family DTU087; genus DTU087. The sequence continues at coordinate 11,489 of JAAYGR010000271.1, read as the reverse complement.
TAGTACGAGAGGCCATGGAGTAATCAATTGCTGCCACACCACATAACCTGAGCAAGAAGAAATCAGCGTAGGTCGCAAACTTCCAGGTTCCAGCATAGACCTCCGGCTCGTTCTCCTTCACCCACATAATCTTAGTCAATGAGTTCATGGGATGGGAGCGCATCCCTGTTATTTGAAAGAGCCGCTCGCCCCCAATTAGGTTGGCGATAGCTTCCGCCTGGCCATATGAGCGATAGTCCATACCTAGAAGAGCTGGACGCAAGGATTGACCCTGCTTGTTTAGTGGAATGACAGCATCCCCCTGAACTGAAATACTGATGACGCCAATATCTTTAGAATGGCTGGCAGCCACTGCTGCTGACATAACCTCTAAGGCAGAATGCCACACCTGCTCGGGTTCTTGTTCTGCCCAATTGGGGCGAGGGTAGGTAATGACAAGCTCTTTATAGCTACTGCCCAATATCTCTCCCGTGGGGTTGAACACGATAGCTTTACAGCTGCTAGTGCCTATATCAACGCCCATTATATCCATTAGCGGCTGCCTCCCCCTGGTTTAAACAGTCACCATCTGATCTTGTAACCGGCGTAGATGTAAGAGTAAGGAATCACCATCAAGTCTTACATCATCGTAAGTAATAACCTCATCTATGCCCACATCACGGGTCAGCACAGCGCCTTTGGCAAGACCTAATGGTAAGAGTTTATCCCGCCTAGCTACTTCGGCAAGCTCGATGCTTCCCCGATAACAGTAACCTCCAAGGCCATCCAAGACTTCACCGGCCTTGAGATCCCGCTTAGCTACGGCGATACACTCGGAAGTCAGATGGCCCAAGGGCTGCATAGTCGCTTCGCTGTAAATCACAGCTTGTACAGCCGTCAGCGGTGTTTCTATGCTGCATAAATGATAGGGCCTAAATAACAAGTAGTTGGGACCAGTGCCCATATCTCGCTGGACCAAACTGCTAATCAAGCGAGGATGCTTTGTAGTGACAACCACAAATACACCGGGATTAATATCGCCAATTGCATAGTCTACCACTCCGGCTTTATTGAGAATCCCACCCTGTTCCTTTAGGCAAAACACACTTTTCAAGTCCTCGAGATTACACCTAGGTCCATGCATACCCCGTACATCAGGAACGAGACCTGTTGCGTTAGACACAGCTGCCATTTCAACCATAGTCTTGGTGCCATCGACAAACTCAGCTAACATATGGGGGTTCATGCCGCGAACTAATGCTTTATCTCGCAGACTGTCAGGGGTTGCATATATATCCAGAGGATTGTTTTTTCCCTTACCTGCTGCGATTACTTCAAAACCCAGTGCCTTAGCAAAACGGTAAATATCCATAATGGCAGCAGGTTCATCTCCAGCAGCTAGTGAATATATGACTCCGGCGTTACGGGCCATTTGGCTGAGAATAGGCCCTATAGTGACATCGCATTCCACATTCATCATCACAATGTGCTTCTTGTGCTTGATTGCATTCCAGGAAATTCTCGCTCCCATCTCCGGCGAACCGGTGGCATCTATGACGACCTGAATTGAAGGCAAGGATGTGGCCAATTGGGCATTGGTGGTTCCAACCATCTTTCCTGCCCGAAGCGCCCGATCAGCTTCCTCAAGTTCGTCGGTATAAACAACATCTGCTTGACACTCGGAGACCTTCAAAGCCGTCTCTACCCGTTCCCAGCTGATATCCACCACCACTGAAACACGAATGCCAACCATTTCTTGTACCTGTGCTAGAATGTCAGTGCCCATCTGACCGGCTCCTACCAAGGCAACTTCGATGGGGGTACCAGCCTGCTGTAATGCACGGAGTTTCTCATCAACAGCGTTCATACTCTGCCCCCTTTTCCGTCAAGGATGAACCACTATCTTTAGGGCTCGCCCCTCCTTAAGATCCGCGATTGCTTGTGGTATTTCAGCCAGTGATACGGTCTTAGTAATGTACTTAGCCGCGCGGATTTTCCCTGTAGCTATCAACTCCAATCCAAGCTTATGCATGGCAGCCGGATAGGAGAAAGAACCCCTGATTATCAACTCGTTGTAGTGGATCAAGTTGCTGTTGATTGTAGTCATCGGTTTCTGTTTTGGCAGCCCGCCAAATAGGATAACTTGCCCACGTTTTCTCACCATCTCTACTCCCTGAGCCTGGGTCTCTGCTACCGGGTTGGCCGCGATGGCTGCATCAGCTCCAAAGCCGTTGGTAATTCTCATCACTTCACTAACAGGATCTTGCGAGGCCGCATCAATAAGGTGATCTGGTTCAAAGCGTTCAGCAAAGGCTAATCGGTCAAGACCCACCATTATGACCTTGGATGCACCTCTGGCGCGGGCTACTTCGAGATGCAAACATCCAATGGGACCATCACCAATCACAACCACTGTATCTCCCAAACCGATATTTGCATCGTGTTGGGAAGCTAACACCGATGCCGCCGGTTCGGCAAGGGTAGCCTCGTCAAAACCTACTCCCTCTGGTATTGGATGCACCATCCCTCGGGCTAGAATAGTCTCATTTAGTTGGATATACTCTGCAAACCCGCCTGGCCAGTGGGTACCGATCATGCGGTGGGCAGCACAAAGGTTAACTAACCCCCTAAGACAGTAATAGCAGGTACCACAGCTGACATCAGGAGCAATAGCTAACCTTTGGCCTACATAGAATGAATCTGACCAAGCTCTTCCAACCTCTTCTACAATACCAGCTATCTCATGGCCCATGATCTGTTCCTCCACGTTACCCCGCAGTCCGGCATGGTAGTTGCGGACATCGGAACCACATATTCCACAGGCCTTTACTTTTATTAGGATATCGGTCTCGCCGCATGAAGGCTTCTCGAGTTCCCGCATTACCAAGGTTCCTGGCCCAGTTAGTACAGCTGCTTGCACCCTGGCGACTCCTTTCTCTTAGGCTAATTCCGCTGGTGCTGCGGCTATCTGTTTTCTGACAACTCCAGCTTCAGTCTTTCGCCCACAGCACCCCCAGGATGGATGTTCGCAAACTCCTCACGACTGTATGCCCTACTGTGCATCACCGCTATGGCAATAGCATCAAAAACAGCTATTACCGCAAGGGTACTGCAGGTAGCCAACATATTGAAGGGGCAGGCTTCCCGCTCTACCTTTATCTGCAGTACAACGTCAGACCCTTGTGCAAGGGGAGAACCTTCATTTTCAGTAACTGCTATTAGGTGCGCGCCTCGTGCCTTGATGAGGGGAAGAATCCGCAGGATTTCCTGCGTCTTGCCCCCCTTAGAAATCGCAATGACAACATCTTCTTTACAGACAGCACCTAGTGCCCCGTGTGCCCCGTCCGCCGGCGAAAAGGCAAAGGCGGGGATCTGAACACAAGCAAGTGTATGGGCGATTTTATGGGCAGCTGCGGAGGATGTTCCCAAACCCATGAGCAAAATCCGGCCCTTGCACTCCAGAAGCAACTTGGTTACCCGGCTAAGTACATCCATATCAACACTTTTGATCAGTGAAGACAGTGCCTGGCCCTCGTCCATCCATACACTCTTTGCAATTTCATATAATCGACCTTGTTCCATCCAGCTTACCCCCGATGAAAATACACATCCCATCCGAAGTAGGTTTCAAAAGCTTCAGCCAGAACTGCTGCAGTCTGGGAGAAATTGACGGCTACGTGGTGCTCAAAACCATATTTACATATGTGTCTCATCAGGTTCTGTAGACCAACGACCTTCGCGACACCTCGACTGCCGAAGGTGTTAAGAGGATCGTCTGTAAATGAGCCTTCGCCTACGTAAGCTCGAATAGCCCCTGCACTATCATCTGTCGATACACGGGCGAAGGTAAAGTGCCCCGATTTAACACGGCCGTTAATGCCTCCACAGCAGTTTTCTTTCCCCAGTGTTCTAGCCAGTACATTACAGTGATCTATCTTGGCCTCGGAATAGAAGGAGCGGGGGAAGTTGCCACAGTGGAATAAAATACACTTTTCCCTATCTCTTGCGTAGTTATTGTTCCAATCCATTAGAGCACTGGGCTGTCCAGATGCCTGCTGCAGAGCATACATAGCTACTAAGCCTGTAACATCAACCTCACAAGCCGCGGGACAGAGGCCTTCACCCAGCAGACTCATGACAGCGCAAGGAGAGACTCCATAATTCATCTGGATGGAGTTCCAACACTGGACCGCAATACCTTTCCAACCGAACTCACGGATGAAGGCTTCAAGGGCTACTGCAAGCTTCGCCATCTTCAAACACTGTGCTGCAGGGACACCGCTTGCATCCATATATTTTTCCAACTCATCCAGCTTGCCTACTACTGCTGCGTCATCATCAGGCAACCTGTTAGCCCTGCCAAAGACTTCAGACAAATCCAGAGTATCAACTGTAATGCCTGCTTTCTGGAGCAGCTTTTCACTATAGCGAACCGTATTAAAAGCTTCCGGGCGGGCACCAACTGCTCCAAAACGGGCCTTGCTGAGACTTCTTACAACTCGGCATACGCTCAAGAAAAAGTCTAGATCTGCTTGAAATGACTCTGAATCTGGGGTGTCAGTATGCAGTTCAGGCAGGGTAAACGGCAGTCCAAATTGATGCAGGTTATTGCATACTGAGATCTTCCCGCAAAAGCTGTCACGTCGGTTCTCTACATCAAGGGCTTCTAGATCATCATCAAATGCATGAACCCATATGGGAACACGGAGTTCTGCTCCAGCAATAGATTCCACGATGGCCTTCTCCGTTCCAAAGTTAGGCAGGGTAATCACAATACCATCGATTTCGTGCCGGTGAGTTTGAAGAAGATTGACTGTCTTCTCAACATCAGCTCTAGTTTGTGTAGCTCCCCCTACTGTATCTTCAGGTGACAAAGCAATTACTCTAACGCCTCTGGCCTTCAGGGAATTCACAATTAGGTCTCTGCCTGATTCGCAAACATGATCAGGAAAAAACTCTCTGTTACCGACGATTACAGCAATGTTCATTTCTATTAGGGCAGCATACTCGTACCGATTTGTATGAGGCTCGAGATGCGCCCTTGCCCTCCCCTCATCTATACTTAATGTAAACAAACACAGTTTCACCATTGAATTCTTGATTTGTCAGCAGTATCCTTCAGTTTTTTGTATCGCTTTCTATTTAACACGCTAATCATCTGATCATTTGCAATTACGGTTCTTTCTGTTATATGGTGCAATGGACTGACCTAACTCAAAAGCAGCAGCTGAACGAGCGTTTGTGTCTATTGCTTATCGGTATACTTGCTAATTTCTGTTTATTCAGTTTTTGTTTGCAGGATTTTTGCATTACTTTCAGAATTATCAGTTGTAGAGTTGCTGCCCCCATCGGGAATGAGCACAGGGGACACCACAGCAAAAGGAGGGAATGCCCAGCCGCAGAGATGTTGTCAGAGGAGACAGAGGTTTACTAACAACATAGTGAGGTGATTAGATTGAAGGCTAAGTCAGCGTTTCTGCAGATAGTGTTCTTGGTTGCTATCATGACCTTTATGGCGCTGCCTGCGCTGGCCCAACTGCCGCCGGAGATACCTCGGGAAGATACACTAATCGTCGACCAAATCTTCCGCTACTCCACTCCTGACAACTACAACATTTGGACAACTGCAGGCACTGAAGCAACCCGGCATGCCTTTGGGTGGGATACTCTGTGGTATATCGATCAGCAGACCGGTGAATGGATCAATGCCGTAGCTGCCGAACGGCCTATTTACAATGAAGATTTCACCGAAATGACCGTCAAAATGCGGGATGGTCTCTATTGGAGCGATGGCGTTGAACTTACATCTGAAGACCTGGTAACTACCATCAATATTCTAAAGGCAAACCCCGGTATGCGGTGGTCATCAGAGCTGGCTCTCTATGTTGAAGATGTTACCGCTGTCGATGACTACACCGTAAAGTTTACACTGACCAGACCCAACCCGAGGTTCCACTACTACTTCACCGTCCGGTGGAACGGCGTCTACGTTATGCCGGCACACATTTGGAAGGATGTAGAGAATCCTCTGGAGTACACCTTTAATCCTCCGGTCAGCCTCGGTGCATACGTATTGAGGGAAACAGATCCGGCAGGTTACTGGGAAATTTGGGAACTGCGAGAGGACTGGGAGCGGACAACCACCGGAGTCATCGCCGGCAAACCCGGTCCCAAGTATATTCTCACCATTTTCCACGGACCTAACGAGAAAAAGGTAATGGCCATGAGCAACCACGAACTGGACATACTCATGGACCTGGACTATGAGGCCTTCCAGGCTCTCATTAACAGGAACAGACGGGCCCGTTCGTGGTACAAGGACTTCCCCTGGGCTTGGACCGATGAGGCAGATACCCGGGTATTTGCCATCAACCAGGAGAAATTCCCTTTGAACTTGAAAGACGTCCGGTGGGCCCTGGCATTGGCACTGGACATCGTGGAGATCCAGACCGAATATGTCGGCGGTGTAACCAGGGTGACCCCCATACCGCAACCGGCCTCAGTCTTCCACATGGAACACTATCATAAGCAGTATGTACCTTGGCTGAAGGAGCTCAAGCTTGATCTGGGCAGCGGCGAATTCTTCGTACCCTTTGATGAGACAATTCCCTTTAAGATCGCGGACTGGGCTAGAGAACAAGGATACGATATTCCTGAAGACGAGGAAGCCATCATCAACATGTTCGGTGTCGGCTGGTGGAAGCATGCACCGGATGTAGCGACTAAGCTGCTGGAGATTAACGGCTTTACTAGGGACAGCAGTGGCAATTGGCTGCTGCCGGATGGAACGCCGTGGAAGATCTCCATCATTGCAGCGCCAGATGAGGCCGACGCCTATCGCTTGGCCATGGGAGCCATGGACCAGTGGGAAGACTTCGGAATTGCTGTTGAGATCGAGACCTTGGAGCGGAACCCCTTCTACACCCGGGAGCACATGGGTGACTATGACATCAGCTCCACTTGGGGAATGGCTGGAGGAGGCAACGCCAACTTCGTCAGGGACAAATGGCCCTTTATGCACAACTTCCACACACAATTCTACGCCCCCATCGGACAGGCAAGTCTACAGAACCACATGCGAATTAGGTCGGAAAAACTCGATGAGATCATCGACAAGTTGAGCAACCTGCCGCCCGAACATCCGGATGTACCAGCCCTGGAGGAGGAGTTCTTCAAGCACTGGGTGGAGAACATGTTCGGCATTCACACGGTTAGCTTTAAGAAGTTCATCACCTTTGATGAAACGTACTGGACCAACTTCCCAGCCAGCGAGAATCCCCATGCCCAGCCCAACTACTGGTTCATGGGCGGCAAATTCATGTATCCGTATCTGGAAAAAAGCGGAAGGTAACAAGCAGCACCAGGAGTCTCTCCCAATTAATGCCGGGAGAGACTCCTTCAGCTCACAGAGATATGGGCAGGAGGTTGGCAAATGTCACTCTTCAAACGCTACATTCTACCCAGGATCATCCAGTGGATTGTGGTCATATTCGTAGGGACTACAGTGGTTTTTCTAGTGCCCAGGCTATCACCCATGGACCCTGTACAGACGACCCTCAGCAGTATGTCTTCATTGGGAATGGCCAATCCCGAAGCTATTAGGCAAATGGAAGAAGTTCTGATGGATCTGTACGGTCTCAGGGGAACCCTGCTTCAACAGTACCTTCGGTTTTGGAGCTACCTTCTCAAAGGGGATCTGGGACCCTCCCTGGTGATGTTCCCTGCACCGGTAATTTCGGTTATAGGTACAGCTATGCCCTGGACCATCGGTCTGATGCTGGTCTCTACCATACTGGCGTGGCTTTTGGGTATAGCCCTAGGAACCTTGACAGGATATTTTGCCGACAAGACCTGGGCCAAGATCCTCGATGCTGTCATAATGTGCATCTACCCAATCCCCAACTACATCATGGCCTTGATGCTGCTCTTTCTCTTTGCCTACACCTTCCCGCTCTTTCCCTTCAGCGGAGCAGCGGGCATTGGGATCAAGCCCGGATTCAATCGGGTCTTCATCGGCAGTGTGCTGAAGCACGGCTTCCTACCGGCACTCTCCATGATTCTCATCACCACCGGCTGGAGGTTCATCAGTCAGCGGGCATTGGTGACCAACGTCATAGGTAGCGACCACGTCCAATATGCGGAACTTGCCGCGCTGCCCCGCCGGAAAATCATGCTAAACTACGTCTTCCGGGATACCCTACTTCCCCAGACTACAGACTTGGCATTATCCCTGGGCTCTATCTTCGGGGGAGCATTAATCACTGAGTTCGTTTTCTCTTACCCCGGTTTGGGACAGATCCTTTATACAGCCATCCTGCAGGGAGATTTCAATGTCATTGTCGGGGTATCTATCTTCTCTATTGTGGGTATAGCCACTGCCGCCCTACTTATTGACCTGCTTTACCCACTGCTTGATCCTAGAGTCCGATACCATTGACCAGGGAGGCATCATCCATGGTAATTATCAGGGACTTGTTCTTATTCGACATGCGATTTCGCATAGGGTTCATCATTTTGATCTGTCTGTTTCTCCTGGTAGGCTTATCCTTTTGCTCACCCTATGAGCAGACGGCCCGGCGAGTCGTGCCTCGCAACCGCACCCCCTCCTCAAAACACTGGCTGGGTACCAACTCCTTGGGCCAGGATATCTTCTGGCAGCTGACCTTCGCAGTCCGCAACTCACTGCTCATCGGACTGATTTCTACAGCTGTTTCCAGGATCATCGCGGTGATGAACGGCATGGTTTCCGGCTACCTAGGCGGACCTGTAGACCGGGTGCTGTCGACAATCACCGACAGCTTTGTCGTAATTCCCCGGCTGCCTTTACTGATTCTAGTATCCTTTGTTTTTCGGGGTGGGCTCAACATCATCACCACAGCCCTGCTCCTGGGGTTTTTAGACTGGGCATGGCCGTCAAAGCGCTACCGGGCCCAAATCCTCAGCCTGCGGGAAAGGGAGTTTACCAATACCGCTGTCTACTGCGGGATGAATACTCTGAAGGTCATTGGAAAACAGCATTTCCCCTTCCTGATATCCTACCTTCTTGCAGACTTAATCAGCGGTTTCTTATGGGCCCTGGGAATGGAAATCACCCTGTCGGTCCTTGGTTTATCCAATCTGACTACACCTACAATTGGGACCATGATCTACTGGGCCAATTATTACCAAGCGATGCTTCTGGGCACTTGGTGGTGGCTGGCCCCGCCGGTGATTGCCTCTATCCTGGCAATCCTCTCCTTTTACCTATTATCTGTCAGCATCAGCCAGTTCCTTGACCCCAGAACCAGGATTCAACACCTGAGCATTGGAGGGTAAAGTTGTGACACTGCTGGAAGCTAAGGATTTGAAAGCCTACTATATAACCAAGTCCTACGGCATTGAAAGGACAGTCCATGCCGTTGATGACATATCCCTAGATGTCAATACCGATGAAATCCTGGGTATCGCCGGCGAATCTGGCTGCGGCAAGAGTACCCTGCTCAGGGTCATGTTCGGCATCATCCGACCGCCCCTGCAGCTGATTCACGGCACTGTCGCCTACCGCTCTGGGGACCGGAGCCTCGATCTACTCAGCCTCACCGATGATGAGTACCGGCAGATCCGCTGGAAGGAACTGAGCTATATCCCCCAGGGGTCCATGAGCGTTCTCAACCCTTTGCGCAGGGTGCGGAAAACCTTCTGGGATTTCATCGATACCCATCGGCCCAACACTACCAGGAGGGAGTTTGAGGATCTTGTCACCGGCCATTTGTCGGATCTGGGACTCCCCGCCGAAGTACTGGATGCTTTTCCCCATCAGCTTTCTGGCGGTATGCGGCAGCGGGTGACCATAGCCTTGGCCACGATTCTCAAACCCCGCCTCATATTTGCCGATGAGCCGACGACTGCCTTGGATGTCATCGTCCAGTCAGGGGTTATCGATCTACTCCGCCGAATTCAAGCAGAAGCAAGGAACAGTTTGGTCATCGTAACCCATGACATGGGCATCCACGCCAACCTTGCCGATCGGATTGCCATCATGTATGCCGGCCAGATCATTGAAGAGGCGCCGGCAAAGCAAATTTTCGGCAATCCCCAACACCCATACACTAAATATCTGATTCATTCACTCCCCAGGATTGGGGATAAATCCCATCGCATCAGTTCACCTGGGCGGCCTCCCTCTCTGATGGTTCCTCCGAAAGGCTGCCGTTTCCGAGACCGCTGTGAACAAAAGCGGCGGATCTGCCGGGAAGAGCGGCCCCTGTTGGTCAGCATCGGCGAAAACCATAAGGTTGCCTGTTTCCTCGCAGTAAAGGAGGGTGCACATGCCTCATAACCACCAGCCGATTCTGCAGACAAGAAATCTTTCCAAGGTATTTATCACAGGGATGGGGTTTGCCAAAAGCAGATTAGTTGCAGTCAATAGAGCTGCTTTCCAAATGGGAGCCCAAGGCACTGAAATCTTCACCATTGCCGGGGAAAGCGGCAGCGGTAAATCCACCCTGGCAAAAATGATCCTCGGCCTCTTGGAACCAACCGAGGGCAGCATAACTTTTCGGGGCAGGAATGTGACTAGCATCAAGGGCAGAAAGGACCGCCTGTGGTTCATGAAGGAAGTCCAGCCTGTCTTTCAAAACCCCTTTGAGACCTTCAGCCCCCTTAACAGGGTGGATGACTATTTCCTGGAGACCGCGGTCAGTTTCAGATTGATCAAAAGACGACAAGAAGCCCCAGAATATCTGGAGAAATTCCTGGAATTGGTGGGCTTATCTCTCCACCACATCCAAGGTCGGTATCCCCATGAGCTTTCAGGAGGTGAACTCCAGCGGCTGTCCATCGCCAGAGCCCTGATGACACGACCGACCCTCTTGGTTGCCGATGAACCTGTTTCGATGATCGATGCTTCCCTGCGGATGTCTGTAGTCAATCTTTTTAGGGAACTCAAGGATAAAGCCAATGTCAATGTTCTATACATCACCCACGATTTGGCAACCGCCTACTACATCAGCGACCGCATCGCCATCATGCTGCGGGGGACCATTGTTGAGCTCGGCCCTGTGGAAAAAGTACTGGACCATCCCCTTCATCCCTACACCAAGATCCTGAAAAATTCAGTCCCTGAGCCAGATCCCTTGAACCGCCTGCAGCCGGTGAGGCTTTCCGGCATTGAAAGCAAGGAGTTTGCCAGGGCTGGATGCAAATTTGCCGGCAGGTGTCCATCGGCCATGGCCATCTGCGAGACCCAAGAACCAGAAGCTGTGATTGAGGATGAACGGGAAGTTAAGTGCCACCTGTACAGTGAAAGCCAGGGAAAAACCACGGCTTAGGAGGAAAAACTCAATCGGCGGATAACGTCAGAGGAGACCGCCAATAAAGGAAAGGAGAGTCTGCAGATGACGAAAACCCAGGTAGTTGGCCCCCAGGCCCCGGTACAGCTTCGCTGTGAGTACGTCCAGAATCCGTTGGGTATAGACCGCCCCAATCCCAGGTTAGCTTGGGTCCTCCGGCACAGTGAGCCTAATCAGTAC
>JAAYGR010000270.1 GCA_012727675.1 Bacillota bacterium | reverse complement strand
CGTTAGTGATAAGCATCAAAATCGGCGGGTACAACAGCAGTGTCATCCTGTCATGCCCCGTGTAAGGAAGTGAAGCAGATGGGTGTAGCTACTAAGAGCGAAAGCAAGCCTATTACAGAGCGGATCGGTCGGTTTTTGAGAGAGGTTCGGGCGGAGCTGAGGAAGGTCGTCTGGCCAGACCGGGAGGAACTGAAGAGATACACGCTGATTGTGATTGTTTCCGTAGCTGTCATAGCTGTATTCGTCGGCCTGGTAGATTTTGGTTTCGGTCGACTACTTTTTCTATTGAGAAGACTAAGGGGGTGAGGGGGACGGCGGTGGTTATCACCAGTACCCCCTTTGCATCATGGATGATGTCCAGGTTCCAGGTGCCCAGTGGTATGTGATCCATACCTATTCTGGGTACGAAAATAAAGTCAAGACTAATCTAGAGCGCCGGGTTGAATCTATGGCCATGGAAGACAAGATCTTCTCAGTGGTTGTTCCCGTGGAAGAAGAGATGGATTTTAAAGACGGGAAAAAGAAGCTGGTGAAGAAGAAGATTTTCCCTGGCTATGTTTTGGTGCAAATGATTATGAGTGACGACTCCTGGTATGTTGTGCGCAACACCCCTGGCGTCACCGGCTTTGTCGGCTCTGGAAATAAGCCAATCCCGCTGATGGAGGACGAACTTGAAGTTATCCGCCAGCAGATGGGTTTGGAAGACCAAAAACCCAAGGTTGCCTACGAGGTTGGCGACAATGTGCAGGTCATTGACGGACCCTTCGTCAATTTCACCGGTACCATCGAGGAAGTCAACCTGGAAAGGGGCAAACTGCGGGTCATTGTCTCGGTCTTTGGGCGGGATACACCAGTAGAACTCAACTTTGAGCAGGTGCAGAAGATCTAGTTTCCCGTTGTCAGAAGGAGGTGGAAGGATTGGCCAAGAAAGTTGCTGCCATGATCAAGCTGCAGGTACCGGCAGGGAAGGCAAACCCGGCTCCTCCGGTGGGACCGGCCCTCGGTCAGCATGGAGTCAATATCATGGAGTTTTGCAAGGCTTTTAATGAGCGGACTGCTAACCAAGCCGGAATGATCATACCTGTAGTGATTACCGTTTACGAGGATCGGTCATTCACCTTTGTTACGAAAACTCCCCCGGCAGCTGTTCTTTTGAAGAAGGCGGCCGGATTGGATAAGGCCTCTGGAACCCCCAATATGCAAAAGGTAGGTAGGGTTACCAAAGAGCAGGTGAAGGAGATCGCCGAGTTGAAAATGCCTGACCTTAACGCTGCTAGCTTGGAAGCGGCCATGCGGATGATAGCCGGAACAGCTCGGAGCATGGGAATTGAAGTAGACATGTAAGGGAACTGCCCTTATCAGTGTGGGAGGAATAATCCGCTAGTACCACAAAGGAGGACGTAAAGGATGGCAAAGAGAGGCAAGCGGTATGTAGAGGCCGCCAAAGTTGTTGAAAGAGGGAAATTGTACTCCCCGACTGAAGCAATTGAGCTCGTGAAGAAGATGGCTACCGCCAAATTCGATGAAACAGTTGAAGTTGCTATGAAGCTGGGAGTCGATCCCCGGCACGCTGATCAGCAGGTGAGAGGCACTGTTGTCCTTCCCCATGGAACTGGCAGAAGCGTGCGGGTGGCAGTGTTTGCCAAGGGCGAACACGCAAAGGAAGCCGAAGCAGCAGGAGCCGATATTGTCGGTGCTGAAGACCTGGTGGAGAAAGTTGCCAACGGTTTCCTGGACTTCGATGTATCGGTGGCTACACCGGACATGATGGGTATGGTAGGCCGCTTGGGGCGGATTTTGGGACCCCGGGGACTTATGCCCAACCCCAAAGCGGGAACTGTTACCTTTGAAGTAGGTAGAGCTGTTCAGGAACTGAAGGCCGGTAAAATTGAGTACAGGGTTGACCGGGCCGCTGGTATCCACGTGGCCATCGGCAAAGTTTCCTTCACCAGTGAAGCTCTGCTGGCCAACTTCAAGACTTTGATGGATGCTGTTATCAAGGCAAGGCCGGCAGCAGCTAGAGGTCAATACCTCCGCAAGATTGCTATATCATCAACCATGGGTCCTGGAGTTAGACTCGATCCACAGCTGGTGGTTAGTGCAGTAGCGGAGAGGGATGATTAAGGAGTTCGTATAGTCCGACAACTGAATCGAAAGCAGCTATTCGGCCAGAGACAGTCGGTGTCTGTTAAAGACTTAATGGGGTAACCCGCCAACCGAGGCTGGAGGTAAAGCCGCTCTTGTTTTCTGCGTGCTAAGGCCCTCTAGATCTGTCTCTGGGGGCTTTTTTCATTGTCGGCAGCACAGGGAATGGAGGTGAGTAGAGTGGCAAGACCAGAAAAGGTAGCTATAGTCGAGGAACTGAAAGATAAACTCACCCAGGCTCAAGCGGTTGTGTTGACAGACTACCGGGGCCTTAACGTTCAGGAAATTACAGAGCTTCGAAAGCAGCTCCGGGAAGCGGGAATCGAGTACAAGGTGGTCAAGAACACCTTAACTACCCGTGCAGCCAATGAGGTTGACCTGCCCGAGCTTGCCCAGTATCTGGCTGGACCTACGGCCATTGCCTTCGGATTTGATGAGCCAGTATCTGCAGCCAAGATTTTGAATGAGTTCGCCCGTACCCATAAGGCACTAGAGATTAAGGGTGGAGTTCTGGAAGGCAGAGTCATTGGGGTCGAGGAAGTGCGGGCCCTGGCAGACCTGCCCTCCCGGGAGCAGCTCCTGGGGATGGTGGCCAGGGCAATGCAGGGACCAATTGCTGGTATGGCTATTGCCTTATCAGGCGTCATTCGGGGTCTGGCTTATGCTTTGAACGCAGTGCGTGAACAGAAGGAAGGTGCCGGTGCCTAGTACAGCCCTTCGGAATGCAGAGGGATAACCTGCAGAGGGTTAAGTCCGGCGGTGGGAAAAACAGAGGGAATTTCTCTAAAGACAACGAGAACAATACCTAGGATGGATTTAACGAGGAGGAGACTAAATTGACCAAAGATCAGATTTTGGAAGCCATTGAGAATATGACCGTATTGGAACTTTCTGAGCTGGTTAAGGCTATTGAGGACCGATTTGGTGTTTCCGCAGCAGCGCCTGTAGCCATGGCTGCAATGCCTGGAGTACCGGCCGCTGGTGCAGAGGAAGCTGAGCAGACTGAGTTTGATGTCATCCTGGCCAGTGCAGGAGACAAGAAGATCCAGGTTATCAAGGTTGTCCGCGAAATCACCGGACTCGGCTTGAAGGAAGCCAAGGCTCTGGTAGACGAGGCTCCCAAGCCCATCAAAGAGGGTATCTCCAAGGAAGAGGCCGAGGATATCAAGGCCAAGATCGAAGAGGCTGGCGGTACTGT
>JAAYGR010000043.1 GCA_012727675.1 Bacillota bacterium | reverse complement strand
CATAGAGCCTATCCATCCTGCCCGAATACAGTGGGGAGCATGGCCGGATAAACTTACCTCGCGCCTTGGTGATCTCCGCAGATTCATCAAGACAGCCCAGCAGGGCCTTACCGCCTTCGATAGGCTCCTTTATAGGCAGGGGAAGGCCCTGCTGACGGCTGCCGAGGGTGCCCTGGCGAAGCTAGAGAAACTTCCTTACCAAGAGGTTGTCAGGCGGGACCGGGAAGCGAGTTATGTCTGCCACCGGGACTGTATACCCCGCAATGTAGTTGAGCGGCCGAACGGAGATTTTGTACTGATCGATTTTGATAATGCCGCGCATGCAGAGCGGATTGACGATCTGGCGAAGCTGCTTTGCACCTTTTCAGGCTGGCAGCTGGAAAGGGCATCACTGCTGCTTGAGGGTTATGGGCAGTGGTTTCCCTTGGAAGAGGAGGAGGTCCGGTTGATTGGGGCTTTTCTCGAATTCCCCATGGAGTACTGGAAGCTGGGAAGGAACACTTACCAGCGGGGGCGTCCCCATATTAGAGCTTTGCAGGGGCAGCTGGCGGCTGATCAAGCTAAAGCGGCATTCCTGATGAATCTACAGAGGAATCCAGAGAGGGTGATGAGTGACTATGCAGTTTTCCCTAGAAACCCAGGGTAAGTGGCAAGATGTTGAGGCAGAAGAGGAGCTTCTCCGGGAGGTAGAAAACCGGTATGACCTGGAAATTGAGCGCTTTGCCCGGGAAGGACCCATCTACGTTCTGCAGACTTCATCGGGCCTCAAGGCACTTAAGAAATCGGATCTCACCCAGTTTGAACTGGATTATATCACCCATTCCCTGGCGGATATAGATAAACAGGGGTGTACCTCTGTTGTGGTGCCCCTTGCTGCCGGCGACGGTTCCCGGTATTTTGGCTTCGAAGACTCGTATTATTTCCTCATGGATTGGGTTAAGGGCCGGCACTGTGATTACCTGAATGAGAAGGATGCTGTGGCTGTGGCCAAGACCCTGGGGCGGCTCCACGATGCTTCCCAGGGTATCAAATTCGACCCGGTACCGGATACCCGCTGGCTGCTGGGGTTCTGGCCGCTTCATTTCTCCCGTCGGCTAGATCAAATGAAAGCCTTTGCCCGGGAGGCTAGGCAAAAAACGGTGCCGAGTTCCTTTGACCGGCTGTATCTCCGAGACTTTGGCCGCTACTACCGGCAGGGAGTTGAGGGACTTGAAAAACTCGCCGAGTCCAGCTACTCTGAGCTCTGCCAGGACCTGTCACTGCGGGCATTTTGCCACCGGGACTTGGCATATCACAATATACTAATGAACGGTGAAGGCATCAAGTTTCTGGATTTTGATTACAGCATGGTGGACCTGGGTCTCCATGACCTAGCTGACCTGCTCCTGCGGAATTTGGTGCTTCTCGATTGGAAATGGGAGCGGGCAAAACGCATCCTCACTGCCTACAACTCCGTGGTGCCCCTGGACCGCCGGGCTTATCCTGTACTGGCGGCTTTCCTGCAGTTTCCCCACGAGTACTGGCAGATAGGACTGCAGTACTACTATGAAAAACAGCGCTGGTCAGAGGAGTACTTCTTAGCACGATACGAGCGAAAACTGAAGTCTCCCGAGCTGCGGCAGCGCTTCCTTAACACCTTCACAAAGGCATTTGCATAGGATGAAGGGACTATAGTGATGGACTCTACTCCTATGTGGTTAGGTGCTTAGATCGGCAGTAAACAGCTGCAATAGGACAGCTGCACAAGGAATGGAGTTGAGGAGGAAATCGCCAATGGCGTATGCCGTAGTAATGGCGGGGGGTAATGGAAGTCGTTTGTGGCCCCGGGTCAGAATGAAGGCACCGAAACCATTGATGGTGCTTGATGGCAAGACCTTTCTGGAAAAGACCCTAGAGCGGGCCGTTGCCTTGGTAGGCCAGGAAAACGTCTATGTGACAACCAATGAGAGCCTGCTGGATACAATTACCGGCAGCATTTCTTCATCCTTGGTTAGTAAGGTTTACACAGAGCCGGGGGTCAGGGATACGGGCCCGGCGGTAGGCCTGATGGCGGCCAGGATAGCCGTATCGGAGCCGGAAGCGGTGATCGCCTTCCTGCCTGCGGATCACGTGATCCTAGACGAAACCGAGTTCAACAGGGTGCTGAAAGCTGCCCTAAAGGCCGGAGAGATAGTGGACGGTCTAGTGGTCATTGGAATCACCGCCAATGAACCTTGTACCTCCTACGGATATATCAGACGGGGAAAGGAGCTCTATGTAGAGGACGGCTATCCTGTGTACAAGGTGGACCGCTTTAGAGAAAAGCCCGGACCCGATAAAGCCCAGCGGTATCTAAGGCAGGGAGACTACTTCTGGAACAGTGGTATAGTCGTAGGCCGGGCGGGAATGATTGTAGATTTGCTGAAAAAATATAACCCCAGGCTTAGACCCGGTTTTGAGGAAATCATGGCAAGTTTAGGTCAGCCAGATGAAGCTGAGGTGATTCAAAGAGTATACGCTGAGTTTGAGCGGATATCCTTCGATTATGCTGTCTTGGAGAAAGCGGCAAGAATCTATATGGTAGTCGGTAATTTCGGCTGGGAGGATATCGGCAGTTGGAGCTCCTTAGCGAAGGTTTCATCCAAGGATGCTGCCGGCAATGTCTTTTCCGGCAGGGCCGTTGAAATTGACACCGCCAACTGCTTGGTATCTGCTCCAGGAAAGCTGGCAGCCCTGATCGGGGTTGAAGACCTAATAGTCATCGATACTGATGATGTGCTGTTTATCTGTAAGAAGGACAGGGACCAAGAGGTGAAGACGCTGCTGGGCCGCATCCGGGAGGCAGGTTGGGATGAGTATCTCTGATGTAGGCATAAGAGTACAGGCGGTGGATGTTCACTTCGGTACAGAGGGCTGGCGGGGTGTAATAGCCGATGATTTTACCTTTGCCAATGTGCGGCGGGTGGGCCGGGCGGTGGCCTCTTATCTAGCGGGGCTCGATGCACAAAAAGGGGTAGTTGTAGGCTATGATACCCGCTTTCTCTCCAGCCGCTTTGCCCAGGAGATCGCCGGTGTAATAGAGGAAGACGGTATATCAGTATACCTTGCCGATAAACCAGTGGTTACCCCGGCCCTTTCCTTTGCTGCTGCCAGCTTGGAGATGGACCTAGGCATCATGGTTACCGCCAGCCACAATCCCCCTGAGTACAACGGCATCAAGATCAAGACGGGCGACGGGGGTCCTGCTGAGCAGGGGGTGATCAATGGGATTCAAGAGCTCCTGCCGAAGGCAGCACCCCCTGTGCCGAGAAAACCCCCTAGGATCCAAAGGCTTGATCTCGACGGGGTTTATCTTGATGGGGTCAGAAAAGAGGTCAAGAAGGAACACTTCTCCGGCCGTGGGCTGACAGTAGTGGTAGACAGCATGCACGGTGCCGGTGCCGGATACCTTGAGGGGTTGTTGGAGGCCCACGGCGTAAAGGTTATTGGGATCAGGAATGAGATAAATCCCGGCTTTGGCGGAAGCAGTCCCGAACCCATTGCCGCCAACCTAAAGCCCCTGGGTGCTGCAGTTAGGAAGTGTGGGGCAGATCTGGGGCTGGCACTGGATGGTGACGGCGACCGCTTGGGTGTAGTAGACCACTTGGGTAATTATATTGATGCCCATCAGGTTTTTCTGCTCCTTTTGACCCACCTTGTTGAAAACCGGGAATGCCGGGGAGCAGTTGTCAAGACCTTCTCCACCAGTTCCATCATTGACCTTGCAGCCCAAAGGTTTGGTCTAGCGGTGAGGGAAACGCCCATCGGCTTTAAGCACATTGCTGGAGTCTGCCGCCGTGAGCCTGTCTTGATGGGTGGTGAAGAAAGCGGGGGATACGGGTTTCCCCAACACCTAATGGATCGGGATGGAATCCTAGCCGGCCTTTTGTTGGTGGAATTCGTTGCTCTAGAGAGAAGGCCGCTGCGGTCCATACTGGATGGGTTGTTGGAACAGTTTGGCTCACGGGTCTATCGGAGATTGGACCTGTCGCTGGCATTTCTCCCCTCTCTTCCCATTGAACCGCCTCCCCGGCTGGGAAATAGGGCCGTGACCTCTGTTGAGACTCTGGACGGGGTAAAGCTCAGGCTAGATGGTGAGGACTGGATTCTATTTAGGGTATCTGGGACTGAGCCGGTGCTGAGGCTCTATGCAGAGGCCAAGACCGAGGCAGCCGTAGAGGAGATCCTGGGGGAGGGCAGCCGCTGGATTGCCAGCTTGATGGCCCAGGAAGCGGTATCGGTAGCTTCTTTGTAGTAGACCCATCTTGGGACAAGCTGCGGGAGCTGTTCTTAGGTTTAAGGGATATGGGAGAAGGGGGAAAATAGGAGCTGCCTCCCATAGCCGTAGGCTCCTAAGCCACATAAAGATATATTGACTTTGCAGCTAGGCAAAGCCCGTAGACTGGGCAGCCCCACTGCAAAGGCTCATCCCACATCCCTCCCTTCTAGGGGAGGCGGCCTTTAGGTCCCCATGGCTCCGGCTGGAACTTCAGCCGGGTTGGTTGGGCAGGCTGCCCCCCTTTTTTCATATATATATTAAAAACCCAATTCGAAGTGAATTGGGCATCAAGGATCTATGGTAACAGCAGCTGCGTTGTACTAATCCAAACTGATCAAGCCGTAGCGAATGGCCCACAAAGCGACTTTGGTG
>JAAYGR010000269.1 GCA_012727675.1 Bacillota bacterium | reverse complement strand
TCCTGGAACTCATTCTGCGACGGAGCTGCTGCAAAGACTACATTGACCTCATCCTTTTCGGTCAATACCTCCCGGATCTTGCTGATAGCAGCTGCCGCTGCGGCTTTCCCCATTGCCTCCCGGTTCGGATAGATTTCCACCCTCAGCTTATCCTTGGTAAACTGCCGTTCTGGTGTAAACACTGCGCCTCCCCTTTCTTATGAAGAATAGACGATTTTGCCGCCGACAATGGTATAGACAACTGTAAAGTCGTCCCGTAGAACCGTTATATCTGCATACTTGCCGGGATCTAAACTGCCCAGGCTATCATCTACGTTGAGGATCCGTGCCGGAGTGATTGTCGCCATCTTGACTGCCTCTGACAGGGGTACTTCCGCAAGTTCAACCATGGTCTTCAGAAGCTGTGTGCCGGTTACGACACTTCCTGCAAAGGCCGACCGATCAGGAAGCCAGGCCACCCCGTCTTCCACCACTATTTCTTGACCGCTTTCATCACTACCGAGAAAATAGTTGCCCTCCGGCATGCCCGCAGCGCTGAGGGCATCTGAGCAGAGAGCAATTCTTTCGGCTCCTTTGCATTTGTAGATTAACTTGAGTAGGGAGCCCGGCAGGTGTTTGCCGTCGGCAATCACTTCCACAGTCAATTCATCTAGGAGAAGCCCTGCCTCAATGGCTCCTGCTACCCGGTAGCAGTTCACCCGTCTCACCCCTGACATTCCGGAGTAAAGATGGGTTATGTGGGAATACCCTGCCTCTACTGCCGCTACAACCTCATCGTAAACAGCATCTGTATGACCAATGCTGGCCAAGATGTTCCGCTTTCGCAGCTCTCTCCCCAGATCTAGGGCACCCGGAAGCTCCGGGGCTGCTGAAACCCGTTTAATAAATGGATAGCGTTCTAGTAACTCAAGATACTCTTCTGGATCCGGGTTCTTAAGATATCTGGGATCCTGGGCGCCCCGCTGTTCATAGGAAAAATACGGGCCTTCCAGATGCACTCCCAGGAGCCGAGCCCCATCGACGGTCTTTTCTTGCTCGGAGGAAAAAGTGTCCAAGGCTTTCTTAATGTCCTCCAGGGAGTTGGTCAGCGTCGCCGGTAAGATGCCGGTACTGCCGCCCTGGGCATGGGTTTGCGCGATTTTCCTAATAGAAGCGGCGCTGCCGTCCATAAGGTCTGCCCCGCCTCCACCGTGAAGGTGCAGATCAATGATCCCAGGTATGATCAATGAGTTCCGCACATCAATGATGTTAGCGCCCTCAGGAATCTGGCAGTCTTTCATACTGAAAACTTCATGGATACGACCATCTTTAATGGCAAGACCGCCAGGAGCTATCATTCGATGGGGAGTTAAAACCCGCCCATTTACAAGGTAATAATGAGTCCAAGCCTCGTTTCGCATATTGGTCTTCACTATAATCCTCACCCCTGACTAGTCAGCGGCTGCCGCCACTAGCTTTACAGCGCCTTTCACCAGAACATCTCCCATGCTCCGGGCAAAAAGTGATGTCTCGACCTCATAGCCGCCTTGCCCATAGGCCTCCGGAGTAGGAAGATAACCCCAAGAGCCGTTGGCATATCCGACAATAAATACCTGCAGATCCCGGCGGCTCTGACGGATGCTGAGGCCCAGTTCTGCGAAAAGCTCTCCCGGAACGGCCAAGAGAACCGCACTGCCTATCCTTACGACCTGAAGGGGAACAGCCGCTTCCCGGAACCCCTCGAGTTTGTGGGCAGCGATCAGATCCTTAAGACACTCTAGATAAATCTTGGAGATCTCTAGCTGCTCCCTTTTATCTGTTGCTGTATGTACTCCACGGAGCGTTTCTATTTCCCGAGCTTTGCGGGAAATCATCATCTCCAGTTCCTGGACACCGGGAAGGTCTTTTAGCGGAAGGGACACATCTACCTTGCGGACTTTGATAACTACCTGTTCCTGCCAAGGGCCAGACTCAAGTCCATCTATTGCTGCCTGACCCAGCCGCCCTCCAATTTCAGCAGCTTTTTCAAAGGTACGGAAATTGTAAACCTCACCTAGGGCACTGGCATCGGCTGAGTAACCGATATTGACATTGCCCGTTGCTCCATTGAAGAAGAGCACGCAGCACCCGGGGTGAGCCTCTTCTACGGTCCGTCTTAGGTAACCCGGATAGTCCGCTGTAATCTGGCGGTTTTCTGCTCCTAAGACCGTTGGGTGCAGCGGGAAGTTGATTATACAGCCCTTAAGTTCATCTCCGGCATAAAACCCTATGAAATTTAGGTCGCAATCGGGGCTCGGCTCCAACGTACGGCGGTTCTTGGCAATGCCGGGCACCTGAACGGAACCGACCTTGACTTTGACAGGCTCGAGGGCAGTTAAAGCCTGCAGCGCGGCGTCCACAGCTGCTTCGGCGATTTTATCCACAACGGACTGCTGCCTAGCATCTGATGTCTCTATTACCACCGGTCCTGAATGGGTATGGGTTGCAGCCACAAGTATTGCGTCCATCGGTATCTGTGTTCGCTCATGGATTTCCCGACAGATTCTTGTTGCTAGGTAATCCGGCACCTCTAGAAGATCTAGACTGATTAAGATAGCTAATTGGTCTTGGTGCCGCAATACCGCTGCATTTGTGTATAGATCATCGTGTACACCGACAGCTCCTCCGCTCCTGGCAGCGTAACCTGCCATAGCAACACCTTCGGATGGTGTGATCACTCTTGCCGCAAAGCCTGCGAAAAGTGGTTCCACTAGTCAGCTGACCTCCTTTCCCACAAGCAGATTCCCATAGTCGATGCAAACTCCAATTAACCAAACTCTGAAGGAACACCTGATATGAATCAGGAAGTTAGTTTTTTAAACAAACCAAGTATGGTGGATCTTCTGCGCCCCTCTTCCCAATTCCTTCTTGTTGCAAGAATATTCTTGGGTTATTTTTTGATTCCACCCTAAACTGCTTTTGGGCGGCGATTCTCCCATGGATCAAGAATGGATCATTCCTGTAAAGCTGACTTGGCAGACTTGTAAAGCGATAGGAAAGCAGCATAGCGAAGAAATAGATTGGGAAAGGGGAACTATGGAGGAAAGAAGCGGGTTCACCTTCTTACACCAGGGAAGCACTTTGCTGCTTGAGGTCAGCAAAGTGCTTCCCAGTTAAGTCATCTCACAAAATTCGTAAACACAGGGGCTTCTCTTTCCGGTAGCTTAACACCATGCTGAAGGGCGACCTGTTTGCATTTCAAGAAAAACGCCATGTTTCTTGCC
>JAAYGR010000268.1 GCA_012727675.1 Bacillota bacterium | reverse complement strand
TGGTAATGCAAGCTTGGCCTAATTTTCTGTCTCCAGGGGCAGCTGAGCCGATGGTTTCCCTCAGCGAAACTAGGGACTGGATTCCTGCCATCGGAGCTGCTTTTTCCCTGGGGCTTGATGGTCTGAATCTGCCCTTCTTAGCACTGCTTACTGTTATAGGGCTTGCAGCTAATCTGATCCCCCCAATGGAAGGAGAAAACCTAAGAAAACGAGGTGCTTTGCTTTTGATCTGGGAAGCAGCTCTCATCGGCACCTTTCTAGCCCAGGATTACATCCTGTTCCTACTGTTTTGGGCAGTAAGCACTGTTCCTATCTACTTTCTGATGGGACCTGGGCTGGAAGACGATAAATTCCCCGCCGTCCAGAGTTTCGTCTTGTCCAGTCTATTGAGCGTAATGGCCCTTGGTGCAGGTCTCCTCATTCTCTCGGGCTCCCTCGGAGCTGCCAGTGTGGCAGCAGAGGAGTTGGCCAGCACCGTTACCACCAGCCTCGATCCAGATACCCAGTGGTGGGTTTTCTTGGCGGTGTTTATCGGATGCGGTCTGCGGATCCCCATCTTCCCCTTCCATATTTGGCTGCGGGTAAGTATGGAGCGACTGCCGATATCGGCCAAGATCCTATTGGTGGGCGGCTTTCTACCTCTAGGGCTCTATGGAATGCTCCGTTTTGCTCTAGTAGTCTTAACAGATGCGGTAGCCGCCTTTGCCGTCGTCATGGCTGCTGCAGGGGCTGTTAACCTTATTTTCGGCTCACTGGCAGCTTTGGGAGGAGAAAATCCTTATCAGAAGGCAGCTTACCTGGTGATGAGCTATACCGGCATCGCACTTTTGGGAACTGCCACCTTGACTACTGGAGGAATCACCGGCGCCCTTTTCGCAATCCTTTCCCTGGGACTAGCTGTAGCCTTTTCCCTTTCCATCGCAAGCCCAGAGGCCGGCTTCAACTGCCAAAGGTGGGCTCTAATTCTCCACAGTCTGGAAGCTGCCCAGCACCTGCGGCTGCCGGGATTTGCCGGCTTTGTCGGACTGTTCTTGGTGTTTACTGCTGTATTCAAGAGTTTTCGCCCACTGTCCCTCTTGATATTTGCAGCCCTGTTCTTCACCGCCGTTGATTATGCCCGTTCCCTAGCGGCTCTTGTGGAAAGAAGAGCTGCTCACAGCGAAGGAGCAGAAGCTAACAACAACCCCCTCAACTCTTTCGCGCCTCTAATGACCGGGGCAGGAGCAGCTGCGGTACTGCTTCTGGGCGGCAGTATCCTATTGGGAGTAAAACCCGACCTAGTCTTGGCGATAGTTGAGCCGGCTGTCAAGGGATTAATGCAGTTTTTGGGGTAAGGACTGGAGACACAAACTGCTAGCTTTCTTCACCAAATCTCTCGAACTGGACTGGTGTAGTCTGCAGCAGCTCCTGAACAACATGTTCAGGAGCTTTGCCCCTCAGTTGACTCTCCGGTTTGAGAATCAAGCGGTGGCCTAATACAGGCACAGCTATATGCTTAATGTCATCGGGCAGTACATAGTCCCGGCCCCGCAGTGCTGCCAGGGCCTGACCGCCCCGGAACAGCGCAAGGGATCCCCGGGGGCTGGCTCCCAAGACCACATCTCGATGGCGGCGGGTTGCCGCTGTCAGGCGCACAATATAGCTTCTAACGGAATCCTCGACAAATACTCCCCTTACAGCTGCCTGCATATCGACAAAGGTCTGGGGATCTGTACAGGCCTTTAGGGTTTCAATAGGATGATCATACTGCAGGCGCTCCAAAATTGTATTCTCTTCGGCCTCACTGGGATACCCGAGCCTAAGCCTGAGGAAAAATCTGTCCAGCTGAGCCTCGGGCAGCGGAAAGGTCCCCTCATATTCAACGGGATTCTGTGTTGCAATGACTAAGAAGGGTCGGGGCAGCTTGATTGTCTTGCCGTCGACGGTGATCTGTCCTTCAGCCATGCACTCAAGCAAACTGGATTGGGTTCTAGGGGTAGCCCGATTGATTTCATCGGCCAGCAAAATCTGGGACATGACTGGTCCAGGCCGGAAACTGAATTCACCCTTTGCCGGATCGTAGACCGACACGCCTGTCACATCGGAGGGCAGAAGGTCAGGGGTACATTGGATCCTGCTGAAACTGCATCCTAGAGACACCGCGGCAGCCCGTGCCAAGATGGTCTTACCGACCCCCGGGACATCTTCCACCAGTACATGACCTTCACTGAGGAGTGCCACCAAAAGCAGCTCCACAGCCCCAGCCTTGCCTACAATCACTTGATTGATATTCTCACTTATCCTTTGGCAGATTGATGATATGTACTGAACATCAACTTTCCTAGTCGTTCCACTACTCTCTGCCATGTCTCCGACCTCCCCCTTCCTGAATCGAAAGAGCTCTAACATCCCTCAGCACCGGATTAACCAAGGACATCTTCTCCTTTTTCCACGGACTCCTGCTCTTCTTCCGCCCCACCCCGCCAGGCATCAATTGCTGCCATCACCCTTTGCCAAAGGACATCTGCCGCGGAGCAGACATCTGTAGAAAGTTCTTCCCTGCTGTACCGGGCCTTTAGGTAATATTCGGTAAATTCTTCCAGGTCCTCTTGCCCTTTTCCAAGGTGTTTGGCTAAGTCTTCAGCATACTCCAAAGGTGTGTGATCAACCTTTGGCGATAATCCCCCCTGCTTGGCATCTTCGACCATCAGAACAAAGAGATGGCGGATATATAAAGCAGGTGTAGAAGGTGAACTTCCCTTTCTGGAATCCTTCTCTTCCTTATGCACTGCTGAAGTAAGGCGGGAGCCTGCTTGCCGGAGCCTGCCCACTAGCTTCTTTCCTTCTGCTGCACCTGCTGCCAACACGGCCATAAGCTGAGCCGCTGTTTCCTTAACCCAAAGGTAAATGTAGACAGGAAGCCGCAAGAGGGCAGGCAGCCGTTCCCATTCTTCCTGGAGAAATCCTATGATAACAAGCCCAATGATAGCCAAGGCAACACCCAGGACCAAAAGAGTTAGCAAGAGCATGAGTGCCAGATACAAAGCGGCGGCAAGCCAGCTCCCACTGCCAGCCTCCATGGGCGGTTTTCTAACCGGCGGGACAAAGGCAGGCTGCTCAATCCCCTGCTGGGGCACCGGCATCTTGAAGCCCCCTTCCAGCCAGCGGGTCATCATCCCCATAGCGGCGGTAAAGTCGAAGGGGGACACCCCCCACGGCAAGATGAGGGCCAAAGCAATGACCAAACTGACAAATGCCAGACTGGCCCAGAGCCACTGTTTACTGAGATCTCCCTGTACCGATATGCCGACCTCCCGCCAGATACTGTGTAAGCGGTATAGATACACACAGGCCTGAAGGACCAGCCCCGAGAAAAGCATGAGCACCACAACAAAGCCAGTGGCTCCTCTCCAGTTGGGCATCGCCGTCAGCCTATCAGGGAAGGCTTCTATAACCAAAGCATCAAACAAGCATATCAAGAAAGCGTAAAAGAGGAGCCTCCGGGTAAAGTAATCAACTGCCCGGGACCGCTCCCGACCTATCCGATAATCAGAAAAGTACGATTCAGTTTCCCACGAAAAGGTGGCAGCACCCTGATCGCCTACATCCCTGGCGATGTCTCCAAGTCCTGCAAAGACGATGCCGTATCCCCGGGCAAAACCCCAGGCAAAGACCGCCAAGCCCAAAGGGACTAGAAGCTGAGGATCCCCAAAGCTTTTCGAGGAGAGGAAGGAGTAGCTCTGCCCAATCCCTCCTGCCCATAGGCCCCAATACACAGGAAGCAGCATTAAGGCAAACTCAAGTATCCTCAAACTGATCGGTGTCCGAAGGCGAAGGTGAAATCCAGCGGCATAAACGCTTTCCAAAGCTAGAAGCCCCCAAGCTGCCACCAGCCACCCCGGTATATACACAGCAGGAGCCAAAACGGCCAAATACTGCCGGGCAAGGAGCAGAATACTTAGGGTAAAAACCACAGCCAGGAGGGGTAAAATAAAACGATCCATCCAATGCTGTCTCACGGCAAGCTGGGCCAGCTTTGCATGTTCCAGTGACTTGCAGTTACTAAACTCCGCCGGCAGCACACGAGCGACCTCCTTAGTCATACTACCATAGTCATACTCCCAACTAGTCACAGTCCCTAACTGATTTCTAGCTCCCCGCCGGTTCTGCGGACAACGCGAAAGAGCTGCAGGTTTTCCTGACTAGACCGGTACAAGAGCTGGGGATGTACAACTTTCCGGCCCACTACAAAAACCAGCACCTGGTACCCCAAGGGCAGCAAAGAAGCGGCATTATTGATTAATTCCGGTGAGTCGATGGGAGTTACTACCAATATCGTTGTCCCCCACGCTAGATTCCGGGCTTCGTTGGCAAGCAGCTGCGGAAAATCCACCCCCGGGCGACACTCCGCCGCGGCCAACGCCTCCAGGATCTGCATCAGCTGAGCAGTCCCTTTCCGGGGCATTAGTCTGGTGGAGGGGCCCCATGAAGCCGGCTGTTCTACCGCCCCTTGGTCCCTTTCTCCATCTTCAGCAACCGAGGCTTCCGCGGCATGTTCCCTGACCAGACCGGCATTGGAAATCAGCCCCACGGACTCGCCGGCCCTCACCAAATAGTTGGCAAGGCTGGCGGCTGTCTCAACGGCCAGTTCACTGGCGGTGTAAAGATCTTGAACAGGATAGTCAGCTTCATTGAGGTTCAAGAAAAGGACTGTATCAGCGGCAACTGTATGCTGAAACAGCTTCACTTGAAGCTGGCCGGTCCGGGCACTGAGCTTCCAATGGATTGACTGGCGGCTGTCTCCGGCTTGATATCCCCTTACGCCTGTTATCCGGGCTGGATCGGGAAAAATAGGCTGCTGAGTTGGAATATTACCGTAGGGAAGTCTCGAGGGCAAACCTAGCTCTCGCAGAGGATATATCCGGGGATAAACGACAATGTCATGGGCAGTCTTTAAGGTACGGGAGAATTGATAGAGGCCCAGCGGCTCTCCTGCTGATATGTCCAAAGGGCCAACGGTATATACCCCCCTCTGGGAGCCTGTAATGGAATAACCGGCAGATGCCGATGCCAGCGGCCCAAGGGAAATCACCCACCGCTTAGCCCGGCCCGATTCCAGGGCTACAGGCAAATGCTCATAGCCGGAAAGCCAGGCCAGCGGAATCCAGGTGGAGTTCCGAAAGGTAAGGGAAATCTCCCCCACGTCTCCTGGAAACAGCCTAGTGCGCTGGGCAGAACGGGTGACTTCCACCCGTTCAAGGGCATATTTTAGCAGCCGCCCTGCACCCCAGTAGATGACGGCCAAGGTGTAAAAGACAATAAATATCCCCCTGGCCGGGAAAAACAAGGCAAGAGCCGTGATCAGGATCAAGTATAGTTTCCACCAATTCAAAACCTTCACCCCTAATGGTGAAGGTTCTTGGCTCCCGGCGTTCTTCCTGCCCGTTTATCGGTTATTGACTTCAGCGCATTGATCAAAGCGGTGCTTTGATCACACCGGTGCATTTGAGCCCAATCAAGATCCTGCTGAAATAGTATAGCAGTGCCCTACCTCAATATGGGCCCTCACTCCTGACTCTGCCCAAGCAAGCCGACATAGATAGGCAAGAGGAAGCTTGAAAACAAATGAGCCCCACCGGAAACACACTTCCAGTGAGGCTTTGTGGTGGACCCGAAGGGATTCGAACCCTCGACCTCTGCGTTGCGAACGCAGCGCTCTCCCAGCTGAGCTACAGGCCCTAGAACATTTATTATTATACACCAGCCCCCGTCGTGTTGTCTAGAAAAAT
>JAAYGR010000267.1 GCA_012727675.1 Bacillota bacterium | reverse complement strand
TGTTGACTCTAGACGGCTGGCCATGATCTTGGCAGTATTGGAGAAGCGCTGCGGTTTGCAGCTGCAGACTCAAGACGTGTATGTGAATGTGGCTGGAGGAGTCCGGATTGATGAGCCGGGAGCTGATATAGCAGTTGCGGTGGCGGTAGGGAGTAGCCTGTACAACCGGGCTGTAGATGCCGATACCATTATTATAGGGGAGATCGGTCTAGCCGGTGAGGTTCGCAGTGTGCCCTACGGCGACATCCGCCTTATGGAAGCTGCCAAATTGGGCTTTAAGAGAGCCATTGTTCCTGCCAGCGTGGGACAGTCAGCGGCTGGTAGTGAGCTTCAGCTACAGCTCATGGCTGCCCGTTCTGTGGGCCAAAGCCTGGAGCTGGCCCTGCCCCGTTTAGAAAATCTTAGAAATGCCCAGGATAAGGGGGGACGACCATGAAGGATGCCAGGTCAACTGCAGATGAGCAGATGCGGAAGACAGTCTGGATGCTGGCCCCGGGGACCATGTTGTACGAGGGTTTGGAGAACATCCTCCGGGCCCGCACCGGCGCCCTCATCGTAGTTGGCGACAGTGAACAGGTGTTGGATCTGGTTGATGGAGGCTTTCGGATTGATTCGGAAATGCGCCCCACTGCTTTATACGAGCTTGCCAAGATGGATGGGGCAATCGTGCTCAGCAGTGACGCCAAGCGGATTCTCTATGCCAATGCTCAGCTAAACCCGGATCCTTTGATTCCAACCTTTGAAACCGGTACCAGGCACCGCACCGCCGAGCGTGTGGCTAGGCAGACAGGGGAGCTGGTAATCTCTATCTCCCAGCGCCGCAATGTCATCACACTTTATAAAGGCAATTTTAAATACGTAATGCGGGATATCAGCGTAATCCTGACCAAGGCGAATCAGGCGCTGCAGACTCTGGAGAAATACAAGAGTGTGCTGGAACAGGGGTTGACCAATATCAGCGCCCTTGAATTCGAAGATTTGGTGACTTTGACCGATGTTACTCAAGTGCTGCAGAGGGCCCAGATGGTAGAGCGGATTGCCGGCGAGATCGATAAATACGTATCAGAACTGGGCACTGAAGGACGCCTCGTTAATATGCAGCTGGAAGAGCTGATGGTGGATATTAAGGATCAGGGACTCTTGGTGGTAAAGGACTATCTGGCTCCCGGCAAGGAAGAGACAGCGGATCAGGTGTGGGAATCCTTGGGGCACTGGAGCGCCGAGGAGCTTTTGGACTTATCCCAGATTGCCCGGGCCCTGGGCCACAGCGGCGGCATCGGCAGTCTCGATACATCTGTAACTCCCAGGGGTTATCGGATTCTTACCAAGATACCTAGGCTACCCATGCCGGTGATCGAAAACCTCATCACGGCTTTTCAGAGACTCCCTA
The DNA here is from genome assembly GCA_012727675.1 of Bacillota bacterium. Classification (GTDB taxonomy): domain Bacteria; phylum Bacillota; class Limnochordia; order DTU087; family DTU087; genus DTU087. The sequence goes on along the minus strand of JAAYGR010000267.1, from coordinate 5,910 downwards.
ACATTATGGCGGCCAGTACCGATGAGCTGGATGATGTGGAAGGCATCGGGGAAGTAAGGGCCAAGGCTATTCAGGATGGTCTGAGACGGCTGCGGGAGCAGGTGCTGTTGGACCGACACATTTAGGGACCGATGAAAAGATGCGAAATCCCGCTTAATATGGCGAATAACTTAGCAAATCCTCGAAAGGGGCAAGGATTGACAGTTCCTGGCGTTTGATGCTACAATAAAGTAGGGTTCGTATAGCCATATAGGCTATAGATTGGAGGTCCCTTTTGTGTTTAATATCGGTGATAAAGTTGTTTATCCTATGCATGGAGCCGGTGTCATCGAAGCTATCGAAGAGAGAGAAGTCTTGGGCAACAAGCAGAAGTACTATATCATGAAGCTTCCCATCGGTGAAATGCAGGTCATGGTCCCCATGGACACCGCCGAGGAGGTCGGACTAAGGGAGATCATTGATCAAGAGGGAGTCAAGAGAGTTATCGAGATTCTCAGGGGCGAGAAGACCAAGATGTCTTCCAATTGGAATAGACGATACAGGGCCAACATGGAGAAAATTCGTTCAGGTGACATCTTTGAAGTGGCTGAAGTGGTTCGCAACCTAGCTATCAGAGATGCGGAAAAGGGCTTGTCAACTGGTGAGAAGAAGATGCTGGACAGCGCAAAGCAGATTCTCATCAGTGAATTGGTGTTGGCTCAAGACGCGACGGAGGAAGAGATCGAAGAACTTATAGAGGAGTGTCTCGGATAATGCGTCAGGCATGACCTGACGCGTTTTTGTCCGGGCAATATGGATAGATATATATAGATATTGGAAATGCACTGGTAATGATTCGACTGGTTTTGGGACAGACTGTGTAAAGGAGGTGACAAATAATGTATAGGATAATCCTGAAGCTGGTGTTCATCCTGATGGGTGCTGGCATTTTGCGTCAGGCAGCTGCCTATCTGTTGAATGAAGGGTTGTGGGTTGACCCGGCGGCTAATAGTGGTCGGGTTTTGTTGTCGGCATCGGTGGTCGGTGCTGTCCTTGGCTTAATCATCGGCCCCCGGATTATTGACAGACTTGAGCAGGCGATGGGCCGACTCATTTCCAGTCTAAATCGGACTTCGCCCTATGATCTCGTCGTCGGTGCCGTGGGCTTAGTAGTTGGATTGCTCATCGGAATTCTAGCTACTCTTCCTATCCCTGATCATGTTCCAATCATCGGAGAATACGTTCCCTTAATTGTGACCTTATCTGTAGGTTATGTAGCAATGACGGTAGCTCTGAAGAAAAAAGAGGAATTATTGAATTTGTTCAATCTGTTTCCCCGTTCAGTAGACAAGCAGACTGGGCGGGAGCGGCGTTTTTTTGGGCAGAAGGTGCCCTCCAAGATCCTGGATACCAGTGTAATCATCGACGGCAGAATTGCGGATATCTGCCGCACTGGGTTCCTTGAAGGTACGTTGGTTGTCCCTGGATTTGTCCTGGAAGAACTGCAGCATATCGCAGACTCTTCCGATGTGCTGAAGCGCAACCGAGGGAGACGGGGACTAGACATTCTCAACAAGATGCAGAAAGAACCAGGAGTCACCATCAAGATCGATTACCGGGACTTTGATGATGTCAGTGAAGTCGATACCAAACTGATCCGTTTGGCCAAGCTGCTGGGCGCAAAGGTAATCACCAATGACTACAACTTGAACAAAGTAGCAGAACTGCAGGGAATACCAGTACTTAACATCAATGAGCTTGCCAATGCCGTCAAACCAATAGTTCTGCCGGGAGAAGAAATGGTTGTCCATGTGATCAAAGACGGAAAAGAACAGGGACAAGGTGTTGCTTACTTAGATGACGGCACTATGATCGTGGTGGACGGCGGCCGCAAATATATCGGAGAAGACGTCGGAGTTATGGTAACCAGCGTCCTGCAGACAGCAGCTGGAAGAATGATTTTCGCTAAGCCCAAGGCCATGGAAAAGGCATTGTAACAAATCATAAGCTGGTCATAGTTAGCAGAAAAAGGGTCTCGCTGAAAAGACCAGCGGGGCCCTTCTTAATTGTCACAACGCGGAAAAGGCTTTGGCAGCTGTCAACTGAGCTTTTTGAGAAACGGGGGAGTGGAGGCAGAATGGGACGAGTAATGGCCGTTGTGCCGGCAGCAGGGAAGGGAGTGCGGATGGGCCTTGAGGGTCCGGGGAAGCAGTTTGCAGTCATCGGAGGCAGGCCTGTCCTTGCCCACACCTTAACAGCCCTGGCCGATGTAGAGACCGTTGATGGGATTATTGTGGTGACAAGGGAAGATCAAGTCCCCTTGGCTCAGCAGGTGGTTCAAGAGTACGGCATCGGCAAAGTAGTTGGGATCATACCCGGAGGCGATACCCGGCAGGAATCAGTGTGGGCCGGCCTAACGGAGGTTCCCTCTGATACAGAAATAGTTGTAGTACATGATGGAGCCAGGCCTTTGGTAGACCCGGCTGCAATTGACCAAGTCATCGAGGCCGCCCGGGAGCATGGGGCCGCGGGGGTGGCGGTTCCGGTCAAAGATACCATTAAGATAAGTAACGAGGCAGGGTTTGTCATATCTACTCCGTCCCGGGACCGGCTTTGGGCCATTCAGACCCCCCAGGCTTTTCGCTGTGAAATCCTTAGGGAAGCACACCTGCAGGCTATAACCCGAGGCTATGAGGGCACTGATGACTGCGTACTGGTGGAAGAGCTGGGTCGGCCGGTCAAGTTGGTTAAGGGCACCTATCGAAACATCAAGCTGACAACTCCCGAGGACTTGGTGATTGCAGAAGCCTTACTGGAGGCAGCAGCCCAAGGGAAATCTCAGGAGGAATTCCGGCCTTTGCCAAGACCCAGGGTGGGGTGGGGATATGATGTTCACCAGCTGGTAAAAGGCCGTCCGCTGATCCTAGGGGGTGTGGCTATCCCTTACGAAAAAGGCCTTTTAGGTCACTCCGATGCCGATGTGCTGCTCCATGCGGTGATGGATGCCTTGCTGGGAGCATTGGCTCTAGGGGATATAGGAAAGCATTTTCCCGACACCGATCCCAAGTGGCGGGGAGCAGACAGCCTGGAACTGCTCCGGCAAGTGGGCAGGCTCCTTGCCTCCTGCAAACCTTCTAAACCAGCCATATCCCACATTGACTGCGTAATAATCGCTGAGCGGCCGAAACTAGCTCCCTATATTCCCCAGATGCGAAGGAATATCGCCGATACCTTGGAGCTTGACATCGACCAGGTGAGTATTAAAGCCACCACGGCAGAGGGATTGGGACCCGCCGGCCGGGGTGAGGGAATTATCGCCCAGGTGGCTGCGGTTGTGTTGGCTTAAGCGAGGTATCGCCAAACGGATTATCTTGGTGCATGGAACCCTCCTTTTTTACCCATACTAGGGATACATGGAAGTAGTTGGGTAAAAAGGAGGGTTTTGCAATTGAAGAGGTTTATCTGCATGCTTCTTGTCTTGCTCTTAATACTCTCTGCAGGCAGCATGCTCCTTGGTCGGCTGTATGTTGTGGGAGATACGGTGATGGCTGGTGAGAGCATCGGGGTCCGCCAAGCCCGCATTGGGGGACGGGAGGTCGGGGAGGTCCTGATCAACGGCCAAGTTGTCCTCCGGGTAAGAACAAGTGCCGGGGGGCTCAGCCCCTTTCAGCGGGCAGCCATTATTGCCGGCCGTCTAGCCGCCTGCTCAGGAGGTGCTTACCGGCCCGATTCCATTCTGCCGGATGTAATCAATGGAAACAATGCTGTCAGTTGGCGGGGAGAATTGATCATAACCGTCGATGCTGCCCATGCTAAACTCAATTACACTACCCAATACCTTTTGGCCAAGGTCTGGGCCAACAACATGCGGCGGGCCTTTGGCTGTGAACCTGTTCCTTCCGAGTATGTCTTGGATAATGGAAACCCTGAGGTGATTACCGCCTTTTGCACAGCATCTTGGTACGGTGATGGATTCAACGGGCGGGTTACAGCCAGCGGCGAAACCTTTGACAGCTCTGCTCTGACTGCGGCCCATCGCTACCTTCCCTTTGGTACCCAAGTGCGGGTTACTAACCTGCACAACGGCAAGAGTGTAGTCGTGACCATCAATGATCGGGGTCCCTATGTGGAAGGCAGGATCATAGACCTCTCCAAAGGAGCTGCAGCTGCCCTGGGAATGAAAGAACAGGGCATCGGTCCTGTCAAATTGGAAGTCATGGGACCGGGGAGGGTAATCTGATGGTTCAAACCAGCACCATGACCATGGAGAGGGCTCCGGCTAGGTTGGCCTTGGGGTTTGCGGCGGTGTTCTTGGTATTTTGGTTTACGGCGGCCGAAGCCTGGAGTGGCGGGGTTGTAACCTGGGGAGCGGACTTGTCGGCGGCGGAAAAATCTAGGATGGCTCAGCTCATGGGTATTCAGCCGGGTGACGCTGTTAGAGAGCTTTTGGTGACCAATGCCGAGGAACATGCCCTGTTGGGAGAGACAGTGCCTGTCTCCTATCTGGGCACCCGGGCTATCTCATCGGCCTATGTACGGCCCATGGAGGCCGGCAGCGGCCTTAGGATAACAACCCACAACATCACTTGGGTATCCAAGAGAATGTTTGCCCAGGCCCTGGTTACCGCGGGGGTGCGGGATGCTGAAGTAATTGCGGCTGCCCCGGTGCCGGTTTCAGGCACCGCTGCTTTGACCGGCATCTTTAAGGCCTTTGAGACAGCATCGGGTGAGGAGCTGCCCCGCAAAGCCAAGGAGCTGGCGGGAGAAGAGCTTTACATCACCAGGGAAGTAGGGGAATCCATCGGCCACCAAGAGGCCGGTCAGTTGATGGAGCTGGTCAAGAAAGAGGTGGTGGATGGGGAGCTCACCGATAGGGAGCAAATCATCGAGGCTATCCGCCGGATAGCCGGTGAACTGGATGTTAGCTTGTCGGAGAGGGATATAGAGAGGATAGCCTCCATGATGTCAAAGCTTAAGGAACTGGACCTTAGGCTGGATGATATGGAGAAGCAGCTCCATCAAATCTCCGACAGTGTCAGCCGACTTACTGACCAGCAAACGGGGCTAAGGGGTTCCTTAAGCTCCTGGCTGCAGCAGCTCTTGGACCTGTTGGCCCGGCTTCTTGAACAATTTATGTCCTTTGCAGCCGGTGCCTATAGGAGATTACTACCGGGCCGAAGTTAAACACTGGCTATCAGCGGCTAACTAGCTCCACCAACAGCGCAGCCATCCCTGCTGCCACCAAGGGACCCACTGGAATGCCTTTAAAAAACGTAGCACCGATGATGGTGCCGATTACCAGCCCAGTGATGCTTTCAGGATGGGTCTCCAGGAGGCTGAGCCCCTTGGCACCAAGGTAGGCGCCGACAATGCCCCCGAGGATAGCGGCAGTACCCTGGGGTGTAATAAAGGCACCGATAAAATCCTTGCTGGTCAGTTCTCCCGCGGCAATGGGAGTCAGGATGGAGAGGATCAGGAGAGTGAGACCTGCCCGCAGGCCCGGCCCTTCAAGATAGGGCAAGATCCCATCAATGCCCAAGAGGCGAATCAGCAAGAGGCCGGCTGAGGAGACGGATACAAGGTAGTTATCGCCGACTATACCAAGAAAGAGCAAGAGCAAGAGGCATAAATCGTGGAACACCCCTTCATCCCTCCCCCTCTCTCAGCTTATTCCCTGAGCTGTTGAAAAATACTGTGCAGGGAAGATTCGTCCAGTGGCGGGTTGTCCTGTCAGCCAGCCTGCTGGATGACAGGTTGACCGTGCTGCGAGTTACCGGCCGGCCGGGGACAAGTGAAATCTTTACTGAAAGCTGCAGCAGGGCAAGTCTTTACTGGAGACGGATGAGGAAAATGCAAGATGTGGAAAGGTATGGATAGGCTAGAGGCAGCAGTTTTTCCCATGGAGGAGAAACTGCTGCCTTATCGGGGGAG
>JAAYGR010000319.1 GCA_012727675.1 Bacillota bacterium | reverse complement strand
TTGCGGACCTCTTCGGCAGTGAGCTTGCGTTCGGCAGCGACAGCGAGCACGCACATCACTGCTCACCCCCTTTGCTTGCAGAGCGGCAGTACCGTGCTATTGCTGCAGCTGCCTCTTCCAGTACCGGTCTGTCTGTCTCCTGCATCCTGAGGTTCCAGGGCAGTCCGATCCAGATGTTCCCCTCGGCGTCCCGTGGGGGACGAGGCGGATCGGACAAGACGTCCGCCCCAGGAATGCCGGGAATGGTAGCGACAGAGCCGCGTTGAGCACTCAGGCCGTACAAGACCACCTTAGTGCGTTTCGGCAGCTTCTTCAGGCGTGTGTAGAGTGTCTCCCTGTTCTGCGGGAGCCACTCATCCCTGAAGATGACCGTTGGACCGGAGACGGGTGACCCGAGACCCCAGGCCGCCCGGATCCAGAAGCGCTGGTCTTCCTGCCTCTTCGAGAAAAACGCGAGGAAGTACTCGGCCTCGTTTTCGGTGAGACCTCCGACCTTGACGTAGTCCGCCTCTTGTGGCGGGTTGTTGTATTCGACCGGTCTCCCCGAATAGAAGACCGTCGCAAGTTGCTAGGGTGTTGTTATGCCGGCAGCTACCGAAACCGATGGCTGCCGGCAGGTGGTTGATTTAAGAGGAAGCAGCCGTTCCAGAGTCGGCGGCAGGGGTTTGTAGCTGTTGGGCTTTGTCGATCAGACTCATGGCCTGGAACCCGAGGAGCCGGAGTTTTTCCTCCAAATCGGCCAAGTTGACCTGGAGGAATCCCTTATACTCCTGACACTTGCCGATCGGGCTTTGGCATCAGCTCGCCGCCGGATCTTCAGAAGCTTCATTTGTTGTGAGTTCTTGCGCCTTGTCCACGAGTGAGAGAGCCTGGAGGCTCAGGAGTCTTATCCTCTCTTCCAGTTCGGTCAGATTGACCTGCAGGAACGACTTGTACTCGTTTACCTGCTCAGTGAGCCGTTTCGACTGTTCGAGAGCCGTCAGACACTTGCCCTTTGTAACTTTCGGGTCCTTCAGCACTTCCGCCAGAGACTCGATCATGGACGTGGTCTGATGGATGAACTTCCTTATGACCATGTCTCGGGCGTCTACGGCGTCCATGAGAGGAACCTCGAAGTATTCGGCTTCCAGGGATTTGATAACTTTCCCTAAAGCGGCCAGGTCTGTGGCGTACTTCTCGGGCACGAAGTAAACGGCTCCAGACGGACGAACGGCAGTTGCCATGAGACACGACATTACCTGGCTCACGCACTTCCTGATACCGTTTCCGTCGTAATGAGAGAGGCAATAGTCGTAGACCTCCGCAAAACGGCTGCACTCGAATTCAACCTGTTCGGGTGCAGCAAGCTCCGTTATTGCGGATACCGTGTTCGTGTCCTTGTCGAGACGCAGTTTAGCCACCTGGCGGTAGCTGAGCCGTTTCTGGTCCGCATCGACCGTCTCCCAGATAACGTGTCTCTCGATCTCCTTGCGGTTTGTGGTAACTTCCCTGACCAGGATGTTGGCGTACAGCTTATCCTTCTCGATCTCGATGTTCTTGGCTTGGATACGAGCTGACGCCCGGCGGAATGCATCCGAAGGTCTAATGGGGTTGGGAAGCCATTTTTCCTTGAGGCCGGTTTCGCGGAACTGCTTTACCAACTCGCCCCGAGAGACCCAAATGTCCTCCGGGACGGTGTACCAGCACAACCGACCAAGGATCGAGCCTTCCTTTACGGTCTGTACGGCCACCAGTCTGTCAAGGTCTGTCATGCTATCTCCTCCCGCGCTAGTGCGGTCCCGTTCGTTTTTTGGCCACGGGACAGCCAGATTCGTTTGTCCAGGCAGCCGCATACAGATAACGGAGTCCGGTGCTTGGCACACACCATGACTCCGTTTTCGACGACAACCTGGACGCTGTTGGCGCAGGAACCTGTCTGTGGACTCTCGGCGTAAATCGTGAGCCCGCAGGCGTTCCTACGCACGTAGTAGGTTTCCATTGAAGACATCAGTTACTGCTCTTTGCAGCCCTCCTTGTTAGGATTTTTTGGGCACGAATCACGTCCGCGCTCATACCAGGTGTTTTTGCGTTCCGGTCAAGCCGGAACGAGTATTCATGGCTATGCCATGAATAAGGGGGTCTTGGGCACAAGTGCCCTCTGTTGAGAGCGTGTCTCAGACGTAACAACCGTCCCTGCTCTTCAAGGCCCGCGACAGACGGTTGAGCCTGCGGGCGACCTTCCGGTTTCGCTGGCGGAGTTTATGAGGGATTGGGAGAGGCGGGTATCGCCCCTCCCCTGTTTCTTCCTAGTTGCCCCTTGCCTGTCTCGACGTATACTTCTTCACTTCGTCGTCGTACCAGTAGAACTCACACGAACAGCTGAGCATTTGCCTGTGACAGATGGGGCATTCTTCGATGTCGCAACCCTCGTGGTGGTAGTGCCCTCGCTTGCAGCCGCAATCGGGACACCGCTCACCAAGGCGACTGGTGTCTATCCGCGTTTCTTGGCCGAACGGGATCCGTTCGTAACGCTTTTCTCCCGTGTCTCCTCGGACATATATGGGATTCGGAGAACACTCGTCTACGCGGAGCATATACCCCTTGCACATGGGGCATTTTGCTCCGAGCGGCTTTTCCGCGGTATTTCGCGTCTTGGCCATGTCGTCCTCCTTCTTTGCGTTATGCGGATCTGGACGGATTGGCCGACTTTACTTTCTGGATGACTTCCGCGACCTCTGACACCATCTTTCTCAAGGCGTGTTCCATTTCTTGCTCTGTTTCCCAGAAAAACCGCCACACCTTGGCGGTCGTGAACCAGCAGAGGGCCCTTTCCTCGGGTGTACCCCAAGGATTGTAAAGGATTGCTAGGTAGCTGCTGTCCTCAAAGGTCTTCCTTCGGGGGCTTAGTTCCTTACGTTGTCTGACGTTCTATTTTTCCGGTCTTGGGCTGCTTTTTGTATCATCCGTGTCAAGGCCGGTCGAAAATTCCTCCACTTTGGCCGGTTGAATTTTCCCCCACCCCAGACTTCACGGCCGGTCGTGAATAGGTGGTTCCGAACAGACCGGCTCGCTTCTTCTCCCTGAGCCGCCAAC
>JAAYGR010000266.1 GCA_012727675.1 Bacillota bacterium | reverse complement strand
CTCTACTACCCACTTGGCCTTGACGTTCCCGGCATTCTCTCCAGTCAGCTGATTCCCCAGTGCAGCGGGGATGAGGATATCGCACTCCATGGTCAATAGTTCTTCATTGGAAATTGGGGTTGTACCGGCGAAATCCTTAACCGAACCGGTTTTCATTTCATGATCCTTAAGGAGATAAGGATCAATACCGTCTTCACAGTAAACACCGCCGAAGACATCAGTAACGGCGATGATCTTGCATCCTAGGTCATATAGGAACTGGGCGGCATAGCTCCCTACATTACCGAAGCCCTGGACAGCTACAGTCGCGCCTTCCAGTTCCAAACCGAAAGCAGCTGCGGCCTCCCGGATCACATACATGACTCCCCGGCCGGTGGCACCGCCCCTTCCCTGGGAACCGCCTATGGCAATAGGTTTGCCGGTAACTACTCCCTGCTGATAGCTGCCTCGAAGAAGCGAATATTCATCGACAAACCAGCCCATGATCTTGGCATTTGTGTTCACGTCAGGGGCAGGAATGTCTTGTTCCGGCCCGATAATCGGAGCAATAGCCCGGATTAGGCCCCGGCTCAGCCGCTCAAGTTCGCCCTCAGACAGCTCCCTCGGGTCGCAGAGAACTCCACCCTTGGCCCCGCCATATGGAAGGCCCACCACGGCGCACTTATATGTCATCAAAGCGGCCAAAGCCTTGACTTCATCCTCATCGGCCTCTGGATGAAAGCGGATGCCGCCCTTAAAGGGACCCAGTACATTATTGTGCTGACAGCGGAAGCCTTGGAACACCCGGATACTGCCGTCATCCATTTTCACCGGTACAGAAACCGTCAAAGTTCGCATCGGTTCCCTGAGAAGCTCCTTGATCTTGGGATCCAGCTCCATGGCGGCAGCCGCCTTTTCCACCAACTGAGAGACAACTTCATAATGGCGATAAGGCTGAGACATTGGTACATCTCTCCCTGCAAAATTAACTAAGGCACCATAGACTCCATCACTATAGGGTTCCTAGCACTTTATGCAATTATTTCACTCCCAGTGAAGGTTTGTCAACAAAACAGGGGCCTAGAGAGGGTGATTATGCAGTATACTTGTGCGGGCCTTGCTTCCCTATAGGTTGACATCTCAACTTAGTTATTCTAGACTAGCATTAGCTAATCTATTAGCTATTTGTTAGCTAGAGGGAGGCGTTTACGGTGATGGTAAGCTCCACCGAAGTCCAAAACAGGTTCGGGAAGTATTTGCAGCTTGCGGTGCAAGAAGAGATCATCATCACCCGTAACGGCGTTCCAGTGGCAAAACTCTGCAGTTTGGAGAAACAGGCAACTTCAGCAGGCATTTTCCCTGGGATAGTAACTGAAGAGGCTCCTTCACCAGACTATGGCGGCAAAAAAGCCACCTACCAGCAATTCTTGAGCCTCACCAAGGATAGCGAAATACGGTGCGAATATATAGATGGTGAGATCCACATGCTTGCGTCACCTAAAATAGAACATCAGCTGGCACTGATGGAGCTTTTCGTGATCTTCAGGGATTGGTTTCAGGGAAAGCCTTGTACCCCTGTGATCGCTCCCTTTGACATCACCTTGAAGCGGCCTGATGGTCAGATAAATGTGGTTCAGCCCGACATCATGGTCATCTGCGATCTAGAGGAAAAACTCCAGAACGGCTACTATACCGGAGTCCCTACCCTCATCATCGAAGTCATATCTGAAAGCACAGCGAGAATAGACCTCATCAAGAAGCTGGACCTATACATGTCATGTGGAGTTGAAGAGTACTGGATCGCGAATCCCCAGAACAAGGAGATCATTGTCCACAGCTTCAAGGAACAGCAGCTTGCAGGCTATACCACCTACAAGTCGCCGGAGAAGGCTGTATCGCAGGTATTTCCAGGCTTATGCGCAGAGCTGGCAAGGGTGTTTAAGTGAATGCGGTTCACCCCCACACGCGTGGGGATAATACCAACGAAACACCCATACCGCCTAGATCGCTATCTGAAAAACCCGTTCTGGTATCGAGCGACGTCACACTTTTTTAGATTTTTTCGCTTACTTTTCCTTGCTACTGATAATCCTTCTGACTACCCTATGATTTTCTATAATTCTGGCGAACCTCCTGCCCGACAGCTACCCTAAGCCAGCGATGGAACGCATTAAGGGCTTGTTACCAAGGGCACTCACTTTTTGGCAGGATTCGCCCATCCTCATGGTGAATCCCCATTCTATTACTTCGGAGGGGGATGTGCTGTGGGTCTAGGAGCCATACTAGTCAGTTCTTTTCTTGTAGGTCTTTCTGGGGCTATGATGCCCGGCGGACTCTTAATTGTTAACATCAATGAGACGATAAAACGGGGCCTTTTGGGGGGAGTACTGGCCATTACCGGCCATGCCTTGACGGAGCTTTTGGTGGTTATCGGTCTTTCACTGGGGCTGGGAAGCTTCCTGGGCCGGCCCGCAATAGTCGGCACTATAGCCATTATAGGCGGTGCTTTACTGGCATGGATGGCTGTCGGAACCGCTAAGACCAGTCGGGTGGCGGAGCTTGCCATCACTGATGGGTCAGGTGCTTCCCACGATGATGCTCCCGCAAGCAACCGATTCGGCTCACTAACAGCAGGCGTCCTGGCAACCATCTCCAATCCCTACTGGATCCTCTGGTGGACCAGTGTAGGCGCAACTTACGTAGCGATGACCATGGATCAAGGAAGCGCCGCATTGTGCGCTTTCTACATCGGACATATTGCCTCTGATTACAGCTGGTATTTCCTCATCTCCCTTGCCCTCGTAACGGGCAAGCGGCTCATTAGCCAGCGGGTATACAGAGGATTACTGCTTGTGGGCAGCATCTTCCTAGGTATCCTGGCTGTGTATTTCATCTGGTCAGGGGCAAACCTGCTGATTAATCTCTAGCTGGAAGAATCACTCTTTCTCATAGCAGGCCATGATTTCACCCACATAGAAAGTGTGGTAATCCTTTTTTGGATACCATTCATCACAGCTCTCATGGAGGTTTTCTGGCTCTAGCCGCAGTTTGGCCAAGATCCGACATTCATAATACAGATCACAGCCGCCGATAACCGGAACCTTCACTGCCTGGCCATCGATGGCGGCCAAATTGCAGGCCTCAAATTTATTGACATCCTTGCCGGACTTGGTACCGCAAAACTCTATTTCTTTCTTCATAGCATCACTAAACGGGATGCTGACAGTGAATTCCTCGGCCTTCTCCATCAGTTGAAAAGTATGGCGGGAATTCCTCACCACTACTGTAAACACAGGTTTGCCCCAGCAGTAGCCGATGCTCCCCCAGCCGATGGCCATTGTGTTCTGCTCATCCCCCACCTTGGTGGTAAGAAAAGCTCCATGCTCAATCATGGCGTCAACTGCTTCCTTCATTTTCGCATTCCAGGCAAGTTGTTTCATATTTCAATCCCCCTTTCGTAAACTCCACCGTTTTCTAGTTTCCGCCTGCACCTTCCGATTCCTCTTTTTGACTTTTATGTTCTTTTCCCTATTAGAAGGAATTTTGCCTTTACGACTGAATTATGTATTCATATCAGCAATTGCATACCTCTCAACCCTCAACTGTGTCTCAGGGTCTGAAACCATTGATTATGCCAACGCTAGGAGGAACCCTGATGGGCGGCATATTAGTTTCGATGGAAGGAATCGAAAAAACCTTCCCCGGCGTCCATGCTTTGAAAAACTGCCGCTTCGAACTAAGGGCTGGCGAAGTACATGCCCTGGTTGGTGAAAACGGTGCCGGTAAGTCTACTTTGATGAAGATTCTCACAGGTGTTTACCCCAAAGACGCAGGCCGCATCGTCTACAAGGGCCGGGAAGTGGAAATACCGAACCCCAAGGCAGCTCAAGATCTAGGAATTGCTATCATCCATCAGGAGCTGCACCTTATGCCCCACCTGACAGTAGCCCAAAACATTTTCATCGGCCGGGAACCCCTCAAAGCCGGCTTTATCCTCAACGAGAAACAGCTCAACCAACAAGCCCAAGAACTGCTGGACAGGATGAATTTAGATCTGGACCCCCGAGCCCGGGTTGGTGATCTTACCGTTGCAAAACAGCAGATGGTGGAGATTGTCCGGGCACTGTCCTTCCAGTCGGAAGTACTGATCATGGATGAACCTACATCAATGCTCACAGAAGCG
>JAAYGR010000317.1 GCA_012727675.1 Bacillota bacterium | reverse complement strand
TCCAGCCTCAATAAGCCACCAGAGGTCGGTTCGCTTGGCCCATGCCTTTACCCGGTAATCATCAAGAACGTTATCTGTCAAGCTAAAGTCCTTAGAGAACTTGCCATCACGGTCAAATACTGAGCTTTCCGTGGAGCATTGCCACCATGTGTAACCAAAGAACGGAACCCATCTGTATACCTCCAGCTCATACTCGAGGGCTAGGTTGCGGAGATCTGGTCGCCTGTAAAACGGTCTGGCTTTGACATCTATGTCTATTGGGGTATTGTTTCTGATTGAGAAGTAAGTATATCCGTAATCCGATTCATCATTGTCATCGTAGAGGTCAAGCTGGATGGAGGTTTGCTTAAGAACCATTTCCGCGTGGGGATGTACCGTCAGGTAAATATCTAGTGTTTTCTCAGGCAGCTTAGCCAGCGCCACACTTGACAGAACGAGCACCAACACTCCTACAAGCAATAAGCAGGTCAGTCTTCTCATTATGTTCGCATCCTCCTTCTTGCCTCCCATGGAGGCGGTAGATCACTTGACTAGTTTTAACAAGGTAAACGGCTTCTCCGATCCAGCCCAACCACCTGCGATCTCTCTGGCGAGATATCACCTCCTGGTGCTTCAGAGTACCTGTAGCGTATCGACTATCTCGTATCAGATACGATGATTATGGACGATTGAAGTCAGATAAATCGGAAAAAGCAGTAAAGGAAACTTCAATTCTTCGTTGGCCTTGCGGCTCCTTGCTTGGACTGGTCAAACCCTCAAAAGCGCGGAATACCTAGGATTCCTAATGACCTTGTAGTCCCCTTTACGCCTCGAGTTTCGCTTCTATCCGGCCTTCCATTGCCTCCTTATCGTCTTCGTCAACGATAACCAGAAAAAATTGGATTATCTGGCAGGAATTCAACGACCTGTGAAGAACACCACAATATACCACTGATATACCAGTTGTATATTTCCCTGCGGGATTGCTCCCGAAGTGGTAATTATAGGTACCAAAGTAAGTAAAGGATGAGTTTGATGGGGAAAGTCATCTTAAACATGGGATATGGCCCACAAGGTGCAAAAGGCGCCCCAAAAAGGCAAAGCCTGAAAGACAAAGCCTACGCGTACCTAAAGGAAAAGATTATCAAGTGTGAGTTTGCGCCCGGCATGCCGTTGTCGGAGCGGGACCTGATGGAGGAACTAGGTGTCAGCAGAACACCTATTAGGGATGCGATCAACCTACTTGAGCAGGAAAATCTTGTTAGGGTTTATCCACAGCGAGGCATATTTGTAGAGCATATAACAGTCAAGGATATTCAGGACATCTTCATGGTCCGAAAGGTGGTGGAGCCCTTGGTGACAAAGCTGGCTACACTCCGGATTCCAGATGATGTCTTGGAAGAGTTGGACCTCTTGTACCAAAACCTGCAGCCGCCCATTGATCCTGAAAAGCATATGGAAAATGACCGCAGATTCCATACGACAATTGCTCAGTTTTGTGACAACAGGTACCTTGAGCAGATTCTGGTTGATGCCTACGACCGCAACAGCCGTGTTCGATATCTTTCCCTCCGTTCAAATATCAGGCTGAAGGAGGCAATCGAGGAACACAAACCAATCATTAAGCACCTTCGCAACCGGGAGGCTGAAGCTGCTGGTGAAGCCATGCTGCTGCATATTATTAAGGCTGGTCAAGTTGCTGAAGAGTTGTTGAAACTAGAGTATGACTGATTTGATGCAGAGAGGGTTATCATGAATTGCCACAACTAATTCGGCAAGAAACGAGGGACAGTCTTGGACAGGACAACTGATCGGATTGTGATGATTCACGGTACTAATGTAGTCATACCCATCATGGATAGACTGGTGCGGGACATAGATGCTCGGTACGACATTCTCCACATGCTGAATGAGCCGTTATTGGCCGAGCTTCTGGATACTGGGGTGATCACTCCTGAAATCCGGTGGCGGTTTGCGCAGATGGTAATTGAAGCTACAAGGGCAAATCCCAAGCTGATCTTGGTAACAGGCTCTTCTTTCAGTCCTTGTGTGGACTCTGCTCGAACCATGGTGACAGTTCCCGTGATCAAGGTTGATGAAAGGATGGCAGAAGAAGCAGTTCACGCGGGGAGAAGGCTTGCGATTGTAGCTACAGAGCAAACAACAATAGGGCCAACATCATTGCTGCTGAGCCAAAAAGCAGATGAGAATAAGCGTGACCTGGAGCTCAGGACTATCTATTGTGAAGGAGCCCATCGATTCCTGCGGGAGGGAAAGCCGGAAGAGCACGACCGCATCGTGCTTGAAAAAATACGCTCAGAAAACCTAGAGGACATTGATGCCATCGTCTTAGCTCAAGTTTCCGTGGCTCGAGTGTTGTCGCAAGTAGAAAAGCTGACCGGTAAGAAGGTTTTTTCGAGTCCCAGCACTGTCGTCTCCGTGCTTCGAGACCTTATGACGGGACCAGAAGCCAGTGAGGTGGGTTGAGGGTTCAATGTCTTCAAGCTGGAAGCGTCTACATAAGTGAGTCTCCCCACGCGGGAATCGTTGACTCTGAGAATGGATGAATAGTGGGCTTTAGTGCTTGTTTGAGAAAAATCCTAGGCTGCAGTAGGGAGGAAGTGCTATGCGAAACGGATTCGCAGATCGCGCCAGCAAAACACTAATTTATGCGATACTCTGGCTTGGCGTTATTGTCATGATAGCACCATTCATTTTCATGGTAGTCACAAGTCTGGAAGCTAGTGCCAATATAAACCTGCCTTATCCACCTCGCTTTATCCCAAAGGAATTTACACTGTCCAACTACGTACAGGCAATGTCCGTTGTTCCCTTTGGCAAGTATTTCTACAATAGTGTTGTTACAGGAGTTTCTGCAACGGTGCTGCAGATCTTTGTCTCTTCTCTGGCGGCCTATGCCTTTGCTAAAGGGAACTTCCCTGGCAAAAACGTTCTGTTTGTATTACTGCTAGCAACGATGATGGTCCCAATGCAAGTGACCATTATCCCCATGTTCGACTTAATGCTTAGATTCCGCATGATCAATACATATTGGGCCCTGATCCTGCCGGTTGTTCCAAGCGCGTATAGCACTTTCCTGCTAATTCAATTTATGTCATCCATTCCTGATGAGCTAATTGAAGCAGCCCGTATTGATGGGTGGAGTGATTGGCTGATTTATAGGTCACTAATGCTGCCCCTATCTAAACCGGCAATTGCAACCATATCTATGCTGACCTTTGTTGGGATTTGGAACAGCTTCATGTGGCCGCTGATTGTGACGTCACGGCAAGAGTTATATACTCTCCCACTGGGGCTAATGAACTTTAGGCAGCAATATACGGCTCAATGGGGCAATCTCATGGCGGGTGCTACAATCGCTGTGGTTCCGGTAATTGCTGTTTTCCTATGTGCCCAGAAGTACATCATTGAAGGAATTGCAGTCTCTGGACTTAAGGCATGAGCTTCTTTTTCGTGAAATCGCTGGGCAAAGGAAGGTGATGATTGGAAAACATCAGAGAGGTGTCCAAGTGCGCTCTATCGGTAACTAGACTTAAGGAGGATGAAAATGAATCGCAGATTGTTAGTATTCGTTTTGGTTCTAACGTTAGGCGTCCTTTTGTGCTCGAATGTAACCATTCTTGCCAAGACTAACCTCAATGTATTAGGAATTGGTATGTCCTATGAAGCGAGTCAGTTACTTATCGAAGCCTTTGAAAGCAAACATCCGGATATCAGTGTTCGGATGGACGTCATCCCATGGGATGGTTATTACGCCAAAATGCTTTCCAACATACGGGCAGCCCAGTATGATGTGTACTATATTCCACAGCTGCTCCCAATAACTTACAATGACGCATATCTTGAACCTCTGGAGAAGTATGCTGAACAAGAGGGTCCTGAATTCTTGCAGCAGTTCTTCCCTGATGTTCTAGCAATCGGGTACCGACCTGATAGGAAAGGCCAGTTACACCTATATGCGATTCCGTTCGACGCAGATGCACGGTACGTCATGTATGATAAGTCCATCTTTGATGCATACGGGTGCGAATATCTCGATCCGGAAGGGAATTACACAATTAGAGATCTCAAAGAACTCGCTCTAAAGATGACTGGCATCAATCCGATGACGGGTGAGCAAACCTACGGCTTAGCATTGAGAGCTAATCCCATGGATTACTACTTCCCGACATTTATTGGAAGCCTTGGAAAAGACGTGTTCGATTATGAATTTGGAAGCAAGGAAGCTTACTTCGAGTCTCCTGAGGTTACTGAGGTACTGGAGACCATGGTTGAACTAGTGGAAGCGGGAGCTGCTGGACCTGAAGTTTTAGCAGCTGCAGGTACTCCCCCGCAGTTTACCACAGACATTAACCCTTATGCTATTGTAATTGGAATGGGTGCCGATACTGTCTTACCTGAAATAGCTCCACGCCGGGACAGGATTGGTATCGCTGCATTACCCAAGAATCCAGTTACAGGCAAAGGCGGGCCCGCATTCTTCCACGGGTGGGCTATGGACAAACGCAGCCGCGTCAAGGACGCTGCCTGGGAATGGCTCAAGTTTGGCGCAACAGACGATGCTCAGATGATCGTTTTCCAGCAGCAAATAAGCGGTTGGCCAGTGGTACAGCGCTGGTATGACTGGAATGTCTCTCATCCAATTGTTTCACCAGACAAAGACATTCCAGTGAACAGCATCCCGGAACTGTTTGTGGTTCATGAGCAATTTATGAGTTCAACCCCTAACTTGGTAGATAACTGGGTGAAGGTGCGCTCAGTCATTCGTGAGGAAATAGGTAACCTTCTTGCTTTGGAGAAAACTGTCGAACAAGTTCAAGCAGATCTACAGTCTCGTGTTGTAGAAGCGATGAATGATCCGCTGTGGACCTGGTAACAACCATCACAGGTTAATAAAGAGTCAATCTTGAATGAAGGCGACAGATATGGGGTTTGAGCATAACCCCTATCTGTCGCCCTCAGGGGGGCAAACTGGAGTGAAGCGAACATCCATCCTTAGGGAAATTTGGAAAGCCCGGAAGTGGTACTTATTTGTAGCGCCTGTTTGCATACTGTTTGCAGTGTTTCTGCTATATCCAGTGGTGCAGTCTTTTAGACTGAGCTTTTTCATAACGGACCTTTACTATCAGGAATTTGTAGGATTACAAAACTACAAGACGATCCTGACCGATCGCAACTTCTGGCTTGCTATTTACAATACTTTCTACCTAGGGTTTTTTCATGTACTTCTTGGGATTCCTCCGGCTCTGCTGCTGGCTAATCTCCTTAACAAGAAGATCCGTGGGAGAAACATACTAAGGGTACTGTATTATCTTCCTCACGTAACTTCAATCGTAGCGGTTTCCGTTGTATGGTCGTACTTGTTCGATGTTAACTATGGTCCTCTGAATTACATATTGAAATTGGTGGGTTTACCAACATCAAAGTGGATCGCACACCCTTCTACATCGAAACTTTCCATTGTTCTAATGACTGTCTGGCACGGACTCGGATATAGAATGGTAATTGTCTTGGCTGGTCTGCAGTCAATTCCCCGTCAGTTGTACGAGGCCGCGGAAATTGACGGTGCTGACGGCAGAAAACAGTTTTTCCATATTACCCTGCCGCTTCTGCAGCCTACCATTGCTTTCCTAGTTATCACTGCCACGATAAAGGCCCTGCAGCGCTTTGATGAGGTGTACATGTTTGGCACAGAGCTGGGCATGCCTTCACGATCTTTATCAACCATAGTCTTATACCTGTATGAGCGAGGATTTATGTATAACGAATTCGGGATCGCCTCAGCTGCAGCATATGTCCTGTTTGTAATTATTCTGGCAATCACCATTGTCAACTTGAAGCTCAATAAGAAAACCCAGATGACTTGATGATTATGCCTGGAGGTGAGGGGCTTGAAAATAAAATATGCGGTAATTACTAGCTTCTTGGGGGGTATGCGGAACAGATTCATGGAGTACCAGCCCCACAGGAGCTTGGAAGAAAAGATCGAACTGGCCGGCCAAATCGAGGGTCTGGATGGAGTGGAGGTAAGCTGGCCCGCTGACTGTGAAGATGTTGGGCGGCTAAAGAGCCTGCTTGATTCGGCTGGACTGGAGGTTTCGGCCGTTAGCCTCAAACTGCGAGGAGGGCCAGAGTGGTTCAGGGGCTCCCTGACTTCTCCCGACCCTAAGATCCGGCGTCGAGCTGTTGAATGGTGCAAGGAGGCCAAGCTTGCCGCTGAAGCCCTCGGCTGCTCCCTCGTGACGACATGCCCCCTCAATGATGGCTATGACTATCTTTTCGAGCAAGATTATTGGAAGGCATGGCACTGGATGGTTGAGACGCTCCAGGAGGCAGTGGAGTTTCGTCCAGATATTAAGCTGTCCCTAGAGTACAAGTTCGCGGATCCAAGGGTTCGCTGTTTTCTCGGCACAGCGGCAGAGGCCCTGGCAGCGTGTCAAGCAGTGGGCAGCGATGCCATCGGTGTAACCCTGGATGTCGGTCATGCACTTCAGGCCCGGGAAAACCCGGCAAAGAGCCTGTCGATTTTGCAAGCCCATGGTCGGCTGTTTTGCATACACACCAATGACAATGACGGAACCGCTGACTGGGACATGCTGCCTGGCAGTATGAATCTATGGAACCAAGTGGAATTCTTCTATTATCTCCGTAGATTTGAGTTCAACGGCTGGCTGACAGCAGATGTGATTCCCCGTGAACATGATGTCGTTGAAACCTTTGAGACAACAATCCTTGCCCAGAAGAAGCTGATCGCATTAGCTGAACGGATCGATCAAGAAGAAATGGATGCAATGCTTCACGAAAGGGATCCTATCAAGGCTAATCGGTACCTGTTATCACTTCTTGGATAAACAATCATAGTATTAGGAGGTTCCATAATGGCTAGCAAGTATGTATTTCAGGTTAAGGGCACTTCGACGTATTTGAACGGCAAACCTTTTCTAGCAAAGAGTCTTCGCTGTTCCAATGCACTGTTCTCCGATGAATCAACCAATGATTTGCTCAACAATTTGGAGAGATACACTTACTACGGCCTCAACACCATTAGTGTTTACCTCCAGGGTAACAGGTATGGAGATGTCAAAGGGTACGATGAAGATGCCAGCCTGAACCCTGTGCATGCTGACCGCTTGGCGAAAATTATTGAAGCTGCCGACGAACTGGGAATGGTGGTCTTGGTTGGGTGCCTGTATTGGGACACATCCAATGCCAAATGGAATTCATGGACGCAGAAGGAGGCCAATCTGGCTGTCGCCAACACTGTGCAGTG
>JAAYGR010000042.1 GCA_012727675.1 Bacillota bacterium | reverse complement strand
GGGAGCCCTCCGAAAGGGAACGCTGGCAGCCAAGGTCGTGCCGGTGTTGTGTGGTTCTTCCTTTAAGAATAAAGGTGTCCAGTCCTTGCTGGATGCTGTCATTGACTATCTGCCCTCACCTAAGGATCTGCCGCCGGTGGAGGGAACCGACCCGAAGACAGGTGAGGTCATTACCCGGGAGTTGACCGATGACGCTCCCTTCAGCGCCTTAGCTTTCAAGATCATGACCGACCCATATGTGGGGAAGCTCGCGTTTTTCCGGGTCTACTCAGGGGTTTTGAAAGCCGGGTCCTATATCTACAATGCCACTACAGGCAGGAAAGAGCGCATCGGCCGGATTTTGCAGATGCATGCCAATCACCGGGAGGAAAAGGAAGCGGTCTATTCCGGGGAAATTGCCGCAGCTGTTGGTTTGAAGAACACTACCACCGGTGATACGCTCACCGATGAGGGAGCACCTATCCTGCTGGAGGCTCTGGAATTCCCTGCTCCGGTAATCGACAGGGCAATTGAGCCGAAGACCAAGGCAGACCAAGACCGCTTGAGCATCGGCCTACAGCGGTTGTCGGAGGAGGATCCGACCTTCCAGGTGCGTACTGATGAAGAAACCGGGCAGACCATTATTTCCGGTATGGGTGAGCTGCATCTGGAGGTCATCGTCGACCGGCTGCAGCGGGAGTTCAATGTTGCAGCTAATGTCGGCAGGCCGCAGGTAGCCTACAGAGAAACCATCACCCAGGCTGTCCGCAGTGAGGGTAAATTTGTACGGCAAACCGGAGGACACGGCCAATACGGTCATATCATATTGGAAATCGAGCCGCTGGAAAGGGGCAGTGGTTTCCAGTTTGAAAGCAAGATCATTGGCGGTGCGGTTCCCAAAGAGTACATTCCAGCTGTTGAAGCAGGCGTCAAGGAAGCTATGCTCGCGGGAGTTCTAGCAGGATATCCAGTGGTTGACGTAAAAGTGACCGCAGTGGACGGTTCCTATCACGAAGTGGATTCGTCGGAGATGGCCTTTAAGATCGCTGGATCATTAGGATTCAGGGAAGGTATGAAAAAGGCCGGGCCGGTTTTGCTGGAGCCCATCATGCAAGTTGAGGTTGTTACCCCAGATGAATTTCTGGGAGATGTACTAGGAAACCTGAACGCCCGTCGAGGCCGGATAGAAGGCATTGAGACCAGGGGTGCATCACAGGTGATTAATGCTGTGGTCCCTCTGAAGGAGATGTTCGGATATGCTACCGATCTCCGATCGATGACACAGGGGCGGGCCAGTTACGTCATGCGCTTTGCCCATTACGAGATTGTACCTGCTGAGATGACAGAGGAATTAGTGGCTAGGATCTAGTACTACTTTTAGTTGAGAGAAATTGGGAAGCTAATCGACGATGGGCTGGGACGAGCCCTGAGTTGGTAGCTAATAAATGGGCGCTAGGCGCTCGGTACATGAGCCGCTTGCGAAGGAGGATTTGAAGAATGGCCAAAGAGAAGTTTGAAAGGACGAAACCCCACGTAAACATTGGAACCATTGGTCACGTAGACCACGGTAAGACTACAACTACAGCTGCTATCACTTTGCTGCTTGCCAAGACCGGTAAAGCACAAGAGAGAAAGTTTGACGAGATCGACAAGGCTCCGGAAGAGAGAGAACGGGGTATTACCATTAATACTGCCCACGTGGAGTACGAGACCGATAACCGTCACTATGCCCACGTGGACTGCCCCGGTCACGCAGACTACGTCAAGAACATGATCACCGGTGCAGCCCAGATGGACGGTGCTATTCTGGTAGTATCTGCTGCTGACGGCCCCATGCCCCAGACCCGGGAGCATATCGTTCTGGCCCGTCAGGTTGGCGTGCCCGCCATTGTCGTATGGCTGAACAAAGCCGACATGGTTGACGATGAAGAGCTCTTGGAGCTTGTCGAGATGGAAGTTCGGGATCTCTTGAATGAGTATGAGTTCCCGGGCGATGAGGTTCCCGTCATTGCCGGCTCTGGCCTCAAGGTTCTGGAGTGCGGAGGCTGCAACGAGTGCGAATGGTGCGAGGCTCTCAGCAAGCTGATGGACGCTGTTGACGAGTACATCCCCACTCCGATGCGTGAGGTTGACAAGCCGTTCCTGATGCCGGTTGAGGACGTCTTCACCATCACCGGCCGCGGAACCGTTGCAACTGGTAGAGTCGAGCGGGGCCGCATCAAGGTTGGCGATGATGTTGAAATCGTTGGCCTGCGTCCTGAGAGCCGCAAGACTGTAGCTACCGGTGTCGAGATGTTCCGGAAGCTGTTGGATGAGGCCCAGGCTGGAGACAACATCGGTGTACTGCTCCGGGGCGTTGAGCGGGACGAGATTGAGCGGGGTCAGGTACTGGCCAAGCCGGGCACCATTACTCCCCATACCAAGTTCGAGAGCGAGCTTTACGTCCTGTCCAAGGAAGAGGGCGGCCGTCATACTCCGTTCTTCAGCGGTTACCGTCCCCAGTTCTACTTCCGGACAACTGACGTTACCGGAGTAGTCAATCTCCCTGAGGGTGTAGAGATGATCATGCCTGGCGACAACGTTCGGGTCCATGCTGAGC
>JAAYGR010000265.1 GCA_012727675.1 Bacillota bacterium | reverse complement strand
GGGAAAGCCAGACCCTGGCATCCATCACCTTCCAGAATTACTTCCGTATGTACGAGAAGTTGGCGGGTATGACCGGTACAGCGAAAACCGAGGAAGAAGAATTTCAGAAGATCTACGGGATGGATGTGGTGGTAATACCAACCCACAAGCCGATGATCCGCATAGATCATCCCGATGCAGTGTATCGTACTGCAAAAGCCAAATTTGAAGCGGTGGTGGAGGAAGTCTGTCAGCTCCATGCCCAGGGCCGGCCGGTGCTGGTGGGAACTATTTCCATCGAAAAATCGGAGATGCTGAGCAGAATGCTGCAGCAGCGGGGCATTCCCCACTCGGTTCTCAATGCCAAACACCATGACAAGGAAGCTGAAATTATTAAGGATGCCGGCCAAATGGGAGCAGTGACCATTGCCACCAATATGGCCGGGCGGGGCACCGACATCGTTCTAGGTGAAGGTGTAAACGAACTGGGCGGACTCCATATCATCGGAACTGAACGCCATGAAAGCCGCCGCATCGATAACCAGCTGCGGGGGCGGGCCGGCCGTCAGGGTGATCGCGGTTCCTCCCGCTTTTACGTTTCTCTGGAAGATGATCTGATGCGGTTGTTTGGATCTGAGCGGGTATCGGCCATCATGGAGCGGCTGGGCTGGGAAGCAGATGAGGTTATTGAACACCCCCAGATCAGCAAGGCCATCGAGAATGCCCAAAAGCGCCTGGAATCATACCACTTTGATATCCGCAAACAGGTGCTGGAATATGACAATGTCATGAACCAGCAGCGGGAGACCATCTACAGCCAGCGGCGGACAGTGCTGGAGAGGGGAGATCTTCGGGATAACATTCTGGATATGCTCCAGCGCCAGGTGGATTTTGCCCTGGATTACTACGCCGATGATAAACTTCCCCAGGAGGATTGGGATCTTGTCAGTCTCACCCAGCGGCTAGCTGAACTCACCAACCAGCTGGTAAGGCTGACACCTCAGGACTTATCGGGCAAGCCCAGGGAGGAACTGCGGGATCTTCTGGCAAATCGGGTAACTGCTGCCTATGAAGAGCGGGAGCGGGCTATCGGCGAGGAGCAAATGCGGGAGCTTGAGCGGCTCATTCTTCTCAGGGTGATGGACAGCAAGTGGATGGAGCACTTGCGGGCCATGGATGATCTTAGAGAAGGAATTGGTCTGCGGGCTTACGGGCAGCGGGATCCGCTGATGGAATACAAGTTTGAAGCCTATGAGATGTTCCAGGCGATGCTCCAGGAGATGCAGGAGGATGTAATCCAGCTTCTGTTCCGGGTACGGCTGGTTACAGAGGAACAGCGTCGGCAGCAGGACCGGCTCAGTCAGGCTGTTACCAATCGGAACGGCGATGGGGATGGTGGGCAGAAACAGATGCCAATTCGCCGGGAGAATAAGGTGGGCCGCAACGACCCCTGCCCCTGCGGCAGCGGTAAGAAGTACAAAAGGTGCTGCGGCAGATAGAGGGAAGAAGGATTTATGCAGGCGAGGAAGGAGTGCCGGAAGTGATTTGGGAAGTAGAGCTGCCGGAAATAGAGGAACGGTTAGAGGAGCTGCAGGCCAAGGCCGCTGAAATGGGGGCTTATCTTTGACGTAGCTAACCGGGAAAAACAGGTTAGCGAATATGAGGCGGACATGGCTGAGCCGGGCTTTTGGGATGATCCCGAGGCGGCCCAAAAGATCATAGATAAGCTTAATGCAGTGAAACGGCCCCTGACCCTTTGGCAGAGACTAAACAGCAAGTTGGAGGATCTTGCGGTGCTGTTGGAATTGGGCAGGGAAGAAAAGGATGAAGCCGCCATCTCCGAGGTCAAGGAGGAACTGGAACAGGCGGCCAAGGAGTTAGCTGAGCTGGAGCTCAATACTTTAATGAGCGATCCCCACGATGGGGCCAATGCGTATCTATCCATCCATGCCGGGGCCGGAGGCACCGAAGCCCAGGATTGGGCCCAAATGCTCCTGCGGATGTACACCCGCTGGGCGGAAAATAGGGGATTTGAAACCGATGTCATCGATCTGCTGCCGGGGGACGAGGCCGGCGTTAAGAGTGCGACCTTGCTGATCAAGGGTGAAAACGCCTTTGGCAATCTCCGGGCTGAGCGGGGTGTTCACCGCCTGGTGAGGATCTCGCCCTTTGACGCTTCAGGGCGGAGGCATACATCCTTTGCATCGGTTGATGTTATCCCTGAAGTTCAGGATAACGATAACATTGAGATTGACCCCAGTGAGCTGCGGATCGATACCTACCGGGCCAGCGGTGCCGGCGGTCAGCATGTCAACAAGACTGAATCTGCTGTCCGCATCACCCACTTACCCACCGGTATTGTGGTGCAGTGTCAGGGCGAGCGGTCCCAGCATGCCAACCGGGACCGGGCCATGCAGCTGCTGAGGGCTCGCCTGCTGGAGAAGAAGCGGGCAGAGCAGGAAGCCAAAATGGCGGAACTTCGGGGTGAGCAAAGCGAGATCGCCTGGGGCAGCCAGATTCGTTCATACGTATTCTGCCCGTATACCATGGTCAAGGACCATCGGACTGAACATGAAACCGGCAATGTCGATGGAGTAATGGATGGAGACATCGATCCCTTTATCCACGCGTATCTGCGGTGGAATACCCAGCGCTCCAGCTCAAAATAGGGGCGGCATGAATTAGACAGTATAAGAAGGGGTAAGGAGCGGGGCAGGAGGCTGCAGCTTCCGGGTTCCGGGAGGAGGTCAGGGAATGCGAGAAATCATCTGGGCAGTTGTCATCGCCCTGGTATTGGCGGTTTTGACCCAATTCCTGCTTCCTCCGGTCTTGGAAAATAAGGTGGAAGAGGCCCTAGAGGAAAGGCTGACTGAGGTTGAGTACCTCAAGGTGGATATTCAGGCTTGGCCCGCGGTGGCCAGCTTGGCGGGCCGCTTCCACTCGGTCTACATCGAAGCCAGGGATTTTTTGATCGATAATCTGCCGGTAGGAGCCTTTATCGTTCAGGGCCGGGGGGTGCGCCTTGAGCCCGGTGCCCTCTACCGCAACGGAGAGCTCCTCCTGGAGAACGCGGCGGATCTCCGCCTTACCGTCTTATTTACAGAGGATGGAATCAACCGGTATTTTTGGGAGAAAGTCGATCCAGGCAAGAAGTTCAGAATCATCCTCAAGGAGGGTGGAACGGTCCTGCAGGGAAGCCTTGCCTTCCTGGGGCAGGAGCTTGAGGTGACCTTGCAGGGCGTTTTTGAGATCCGGGAGGGAACCAGGATCGTCTTCATACCGGAAGCCTTGACTGTGGAGCAGCTGCAGATCCCCCAATTTCTTCTCCAGAGTCTGGTGGAAGACAAGGCTTTGATTATCGACCTGGCGGGACTGCCGGTGCCGCTGGTGATAGATGAGATCAGGCTGGCAGAAGGCCAGCTGTATGCTTTCGGGCATTATGAGAAGTAGTGGGAGAGCTGGGGAGACCGTGGTTGTGCGGAGATTGATCACAGTACTGCTCATCCTGGGGCTGATTTCTGGGATCGGGGTGGGAGCCCAGCGGCTGCTGCTGGAAAGGGACTTTAGGACAGTAGAGCTGGCGGTAGACTTAAGTGACCTGCTGGGCGGCTCCGGGATTGAGCGGCTGCCGGATGTCTTGGAGAGAATTGAGCCTTGGGGTGTCGACAGCATCGTATTGACAGCTGAACCCACCCAGGGATCTGCCCAGGGATGGACCCCCCAGGAGCTGAGGGAGATGGCCGCGGCCGTTAAGGATAAGGGCTACCGGGTGCTCCTTAAGGTGGGGAGCGGCCGTGAGCTAAACAATGTACAGGACAGCGTAAAGGACCGCCGGAGGGCAGGTGTGGCTTCATATCCGGAGAGCTTCAGTGTAGAGGAAATCGCCGCATTGGTATCTCTGGTGGACCCTGAAGTAATCATGTTTGGCGGCGATGAGGTAGCCGGCTATCCCCATGGGCTGGACAAGATGGCTTCCCTCCTGGAGATTACTGGTGTCCGCTTCGGCCTGCAGGAGTTTGCCGGTCAGCTGGGAGAAGCGGAGCTGGCGCAGTCAGCACCCCTCCATGTGGTTAGAGTACATACGATTTATCCGAAGGAATTATCCCGTTATGATGTTGAGAGCGGAGCAGCCAGGTTTCTCAGGGCTGTGAAGGAGCGTTCTTACCGCCTTCTGTATGTGCGGTTCTGGCCGGATGACCCGGAGACCGGTGCTCGCCTAATTGAGGAGCTGGGAACCTCTTTGGCGGCCTTGGGGTATGCCAGGGGGGCTGCTCCCACCTTACCCCCTTGGCAGAGCCATTGGGTGTATTTGGTCACGGCTTTGGCGGCTTGGGCTGGGGCCGGACTATGGCTGGGGCTGGTTCTGGAAAGGTCCTTGGGCAGCTGGTGGAAGCTGTTGTACCGACTGGCAGCAGCCGCTGCAGTCCTCGGCGTACTTGCCTTGTATTTCTTTTTTGACCAGATACTGGCCCGGCAGGCACTGGCCTTTTTGACTGCTGTTACCTTTCCCGTTTTGGCCGTCATTCCCCAGCGGTGGCAGACACGGGGGCTGCAGCAAGGCGCTGCGTCCCGTGGTGAGACCGTGTTTTGTCGCGCTATGTCAGATCACAGAATTTCCAGAGGGAAAGCCGTGGGATGGAGCTTGCTGCAGTTCGTTGGGTCTATCGGGCTCATCGCCATCGGTGCAGCGGTGATGGTGGCTACCCTGGGTGATTTCCGCTTTATGCTGAAGATTGCTGAGTTTAGGGGCGTCAAGGCCATGTCCATACTGCCGGTCCTTTTGGCAGCGGTGGGGGCTATCAGCTTTGCCAGGAACTTAGGAAAACCCATAGGTCTTAGGGAGCGGTGGCGGGAGATGCCGGTGTGGGCTAAGGGAGTCCTAGCGGCAGCTGTCCTTGGTGTCGTTGTGATCTACATAGGTCGAACCGGCAATTTCATCATTCCAGTGCCGGAGGTTGAGATGCGGGTCCGGGAGTTCTTAGAGCAGACCTTTCCCTACAGGCCCAGGACCAAGGAGTTACTCATCGGCCATCCCCTGTTGATTTTGGGCTTCGGGCTGTATGTCTGGGGAGATGAGCGCCTGGGCTTGGCCTGTGTGGTACCCGGAACAATCGGCCAGATTTCACTGCTCAATACCTTTGCCCATATCCATTCACCCCTGGCAGCCTCCATATCCCGGTCTTTCTGGGGGCTGATTCTGGGAGCTTGTTTGGGAAGTGTCCTGCTTTACATTGCCCTCTTGGTGCTGAAGAGAAGGAGCGGGGACTAAGACGAGGGGTGCAGGGCCGTGGAAGGCAAGTCACAGACAACCTTCATAATCTCCGGGTACTACGGTTTTGGCAATATTGGAGATGAGGCGGTTTTAGCCGCCATTCTCCAGCAGCTGCGAAGCCTTGCCCCTGGGTCCCGGTGTATTGTCATTTCTGGGGACCCGGAAAGGACCGCTGAGGAACACGGTGTTGAAGCTGTTCACCGCCTGGATATTAAGGGCCTGTTGTCCGCCCTGCGGCAGGGGACGGTGTTTATCAGCGGAGGGGGGACCCTTTTTCAAGATGTTACTAGCTCCCGGTCTTTGTATTATTATTTGCTGATGATAGTTTTCGCCTGGGCCCTCCGCCTGCCGGTGATCATCTACGGGCAGGGAATCGGCCCCTTAAGGTCCCGGTGGAATCGGCTGCTTACCCTGCGGGTACTGCGGCTGGCCAGATTGGTTATTGTCCGGGACCGGAAGACATATGAACAGCTCCTGGCCTGGGGATTTGATAGGGAACGGCTTTGCCTAGGCGCAGATCCTGTGGTTACCCTGAGAACCGAATCACCAGTGGGTCAAAGGACCTTTCTTCGCCGCACGTTCGGCGATAAGCTCTCGGCCGAGGAACCGGTACTACTGGTTTCTTTGCGGCCGTGGCCCAATCTTGATGCC
This sequence comes from Bacillota bacterium, assembly GCA_012727675.1. GTDB lineage: Bacteria > Bacillota > Limnochordia > DTU087 > DTU087 > DTU087. Next base: position 115 of record JAAYGR010000265.1, on the reverse strand, counting down.
AGCCTGCCCGCGGTTGCTGGGGTCCTGGATGAGCTTTCCCGGGAGGGCTGGCAGGTGGTGTTTGTACCGTTTCAGTTTGAAGCCGACTCCCCTGTTTGCCAAAGGTGCGCAGGCT
>JAAYGR010000264.1 GCA_012727675.1 Bacillota bacterium | reverse complement strand
CATTGGGGTGGGTTGCCATTCGAGTTGTTTTTCCTCTGCTGGGTGCAGAACTGGTGTTTAATCTAAAGAGTGCCAGAGCCCAGTATATTTATCGGGTTCTTTTTGTTATCCCCATGGTAATACCCCAGATTGTCACCCTTTTGCTTTGGCGTTTCATGTACGGAATGTACGGCCCCATCAATGAGTTTCTCCGGGTTATCGGGTTAGGTCACTTGGCGAGGGGATGGCTAGGAGATTTTGATTTCGCCCTGCCGGCTATCCTCTTTGTTGGTTTTCCCTGGATCGATGCCTTCAACTTCCTGATTTTCCTTGCCGGGCTAATTGCCATTCCTAGTAGTGTACTTGAGTCCGCAGCGTTGGAGGGTGCAGTTGGTCTAAAAAGGATCGTCTTGGTGGACATTCCCCTCATCTTGGGGCAGATCAAGCTGGTGGTTGTACTTACCTTGATCAACTCTATCAGGGAGTATCAAATGATTCTGGTGATGACCAATGGCGGCCCCGGCTGGGCCACCATGGTTCCTGGTCTGGCAATGTACCAAAACGCCTTTCTCTATGGGCGAATGGGCTATGGGTCGGCCATCGGCACAGTTCTCTTTGTCATCCTGCTTGGGCTCACGTACTTGAACATGAAATATGTTCAGTCAGAGATTGAGCTCAAGGCATAAGGAGTGGTGATAATGAAACACCTTACCCGAGATGAAATACTGAGGCATGCCGTCTTGATCATACTGGTTGCATTGACTCTGTTTCCCCTGTATTTCTTGATCATTACGTCTTTCAAGGACTATGATCAATTCATCCATCACTTCTGGGAGCCGACGCTGCCCCTTCGCTGGGAAAACTATGCCGATGCTTGGGCGGAGGTCAGCGGCTATATTACCAACAGTATCCTTTATGCTACAGTTGAGGCACTGTGTGTAGTGATTCTGTCCAGCATCTCTGCCTATGTGTTTGCCCGTTACTCGTTTCCCGGTAAAGAAATTCTCTTTTACCTGATCTTGGGGGTCTTGATGATTCCGCCTGTGCTGATGCTGATCCCTCAATTTCTTGTGGTCCGCTGGTTTGGCCTTTTGGACACGAGAGCAGGTCTGCTCCTGCCAATGATTGCCGGTGGCCAGGTGTTTTCCATTTTCATTTTGCGGACATTCTTTGCCGGATTACCAGAGGAGCTGTTTGAAGCTGCCCGGATTGATGGAGCCAATCACTTTCAATTGTACTCCCGGATTGCAATTCCGCTGTCTTTTCCCATTGTGGTTACCATTTTCATGCTGAACTTCGTGGGAACATGGAATGAAATCATCTGGCCCTTGGTTGTACTCTCCAGGGAGGAACTCAAACCGGTGACCACTGGTCTATTGACGTTCCAGGGTCAGTTTACAGTGACATCGTACGGACCTATGTTTGCCGGTTATGTATTAGCATCCATTCCCTTGGTGGTCGTGTTTCTCTTTTGCATGAAGTATTACATTACGGGAATCACGTCAGGTGCACTGAAGATATAAAATTATAGGGGAGGTTGTCTAGTTGACCAGGGGAGAAGACTTAGCGTGGAAAGCCCTTTGGATCTGGGGAAGCAGCACACCGGAGGAAGAGAACTGGTATCAGGTATTTAGGCGGAAATTTACAGTAGACGATTTGGGAAGCACCACCGAACTTGCCATATCTGCTGACAGCCGGTATGTCTTGTTCCTCAATGGAGAGAGGGTAGGGCAGGGGCCCTCCCGCAGCTGGCCCTCGGAGCAGAGCTACGATGTCTATGATATTACCTCCAGGGTACGGCCGGGCGAAAACACTCTCGCGATTATGGTCCATTATTTCGGCGTTTCCACCTTTCAGTATATCGCAGGCCGGGGTGGGCTGCTGTGCCAGGTGGACAGCATCGATGGAGACGGCCGCCGCAAACTGGTGGCCAAGACCGATGAAACCTGGCGAACCATGGCCCATCCCGCCTATGAGCGCAAGACGCCCCGGATGTGCTGTCAATTGGGGTTTGAAGAGCGGTTTGACGCCCGACTTGACCTTCGCTGGGGCGAGGTCAGCTGGATAGATATGGAGTATCCCGATGAAGACTGGGAATACGCCAGCGTGATCGGTCCAGTGGGAGTCTCACCTTGGACATCCATGGTTGAGCGAAGCATTCCCTTTCTCACAGAAGAACCTGTCTATCCGGTGGATATTATCAGCAGGGAGACGGTAAAGCCGGTACCCTACAGGTTTTCCATAAACCTGCATCCTCTGTTCTTCCCAGAGGACCGGGATGCCAACCGCAAGCACATACGGGGTGCCCTTGTTTTTGCCATCGAAGTAGATGAACCGACAGCTGTCACCTGGCACCGCCTGGAGGTTTACGGCTTCGGAGGCCAGGTGATCCTGGGGGGTCAGCCCATAGATTTTGGAGGCAAGCAGCAGGCTGTTGTTACTCTAGAGCAAGGTCCCAATCTTGTTGTGGTCAACCTCTGCGGAGAGTGGCATGACTTGGTATTTCCCTTCGCTATCGGAAGCGATAAAGAGCTGAGGTTTACACTGCCCGGCCGTGGAGAGGACGCCGATGAAGCAACCTTCGGATTTTTAGATGCAAGGAAGGCCGGAGAGGATATCCTTGCGGTGCTGCTCGGCATAGCAAGTGTTGATGAACTGGTTGAAAACGGGGCAGTTCTTCAGCACCTGCAGGTGGTTCCTGAGGATGCGGTAATGGACAGCATTTTCGCAGCCACGGCCCGCAGAGCCTTGGTTGAGGCTGATGGAGTAAGGATACAAGGGATGGAAAACCTCCTTTCCGCAAGCTCGGCGGAGACCATTGTGTATTCTTCTGAGAATGGGCTTGATGTGGAGCTGCTCTTAGATTTTGGTCGGGAAATAGTGGGATTCCTGCAGTTTGAGATTTTCTGTCATGAGGGAGTTATCCTGGATTGGAACTGCTTTGAAGGTATTCAAGAGGGCCGCTGGCTCTATACCGATCGGCTGAACAACACGTTGCGGTATATTGCCCGGGAAGGCAGGCAGTTTTTCCATTCCCACATCCGCCGGGGTTTCCGCTATGCTTCCCTGACCATCCGGAACCTCAAGGAGCCTTTGCGAATTCGGGAAGTTCGCTGTTTGCTCAATACCTATCCCTTTAGCAACAGGGCCAGTTTCCGCTGCTCTGATTATCTGCTCAATGAGATATGGGAAATGTGCCGGTATACAACCAGGCTTTGTTCAGAAGATACCTATGTTGACTGCCCGGCCTATGAACAAGCCTTTTGGGTTGGAGATTCCCGGAACGAAGCTCTAATCGATTATTACGTGAATGGTGATTATCGTCTGGCCCGCCGGTGTCTTGAGCTGGTGGCTAAGTCCTTGGAGCGGTCGCCGCTTCCTGAATCACAGGTTCCCAGCGGGTGGCAGGATATACTGACTGCCTGGAGCTTGCTGTGGGTGATCGCTTGCCGCGAGCATTACCAGCATACCGGTGACAGGGACTTCCTGGAGAAGATTTACCCTGCTCTGCGGCAAACCTGCATTAACTTCATTGAGAAATACCTCAACGAAGACGGTCTTCTGGAAATCGAGGCATGGAACATGCTGGATTGGGCACCCATGGATACTCCCAATCAAGGTGTAGTCACTCACCAGAATGCTTGGCTGGTTCGAGCCCTAAGGGAGACTGCTTCATTGGCAGCAGCTCTTGATGGGCAAACAAGTGCGGAGGATTACCGGCGGTTTATGGCGGCAGCAGATAGGATTAAGGAAGCTATCAATCGACATCTTTGGTCCGAAGAGTATCAAGCCTTTGTTGACTGCCGCCGGGCAGATGGAACTTTGTCTCCGGTAGTCAGTCAGCAGACCAACACCGTTGTCTACCTATGTGACTGTGTAGATGGTGAGCGCAAGGAACTGCTGACTAAGTACGTCAAAGAGGCACCGGCAGGCTGGGTTACCATCGGTTCTCCCTTCATGATGTTCTTCAGCTTCGAGGCACTAGCCAAACTGGGCTGCTTTGAGGAAATTGTCCATTGGAGCCGCCGGTATTGGGGTATGATGCTTGACAGAGGTGCCACCACTTGTTGGGAGACGTTCCCGGGCTTTCAGCGGGATCGATGGACGAGGAGCTTTTGCCATGCGTGGTCAGGGGCACCGGGCTACTTCCTGCCTGCTTATCAGCTGGGGGTTAGACCTATGGAGCCGGGCTTTGCCAGAGTATTGGTCAGTCCGGAAACGGCAGATCTATCATGGTGCGAGGGCGTCGTTCCCAGTCCCAGGGGAGATATCAAGGTCCGTTGGGATAAAGGGGAGGAGTTCTCGATGCAGGTTGAGCTACCTTCAGATGTGTCCTGCGTCATTGAGCTACCGGCCGGTGCCGGCGAACCCCAGATTATTCAGGGAAGGGGAGAGGTTGAGAAAACTGCCCGGGACCGGTGGCAGGTTCGTGTCCAAGATAGGACCATCCGGCTGGCAGCCGCTGTTGAGAGATAGTTAGGGGAGCCGGACAAAATCCCCTTGCTTTTCAGCCGGTCCGATGCTATAATGAATCATGCCGGACGAAACCGGCATGGTTACTCGGGCTGTGGCGCAGTTTGGCTAGCGCGCATGACTGGGGGTCATGAGGTCGCAGGTTCGAATCCTGTCAGCCCGACCAAGCGAAAACCCCGCTAATGCGGGGTTTTACTTATTCTAGGGTCATGAAAAACTCGCGAGTCATGAGGTCACTTGGGCGAAACTGGCCGAATCGTCTCCGCACAGGCTCTTGTGCAGCGTCGGGCGGCATTCTTGGGCTGGTCCTGAAATGGGCACTGCTGATCTTGTCAAACCGGAAGGTTTAGGGCT
>JAAYGR010000041.1 GCA_012727675.1 Bacillota bacterium | reverse complement strand
GTTATATAGTAGAGAATTCGCCACTTCATGGGTCCTTACCTCCTTTACTTTGGTCTTCTTCCGATTCAATCCAGCCATACTTCTGAATAGAATCTTAGGAATATTTTTCTCCATTAAAGTTATAATCCCTTCTCTGCTGCCCGTTTTGACAAGAAACTTATAAAAAAGAAAAACCGCAGGTTTCACCTACGGCATGGCAATTGGTTGCGGGGGCCGGATTTGAACCGACAACCTTCGGGTTATGAGCCCGACGAGCTACCAGCTGCTCCACCCCGCGGCGTATAACTAACATGTGTTTGCTTCGATTATATTATAACATATCCAGCAATCTTGTCAAATCTCAGCGGCTGTCCAGGATACCTCCGTCCATCGCCACCGCAGCCCATTTGTGCCGGCTTGTACTTTCTTAAACCAACATCTCACACTTCTGCCGTTTGCAATTCCCTATCCCAACCTATTCTAGCATACAGACCGGTTTCCGGCGCAAACTATGCATAGTCCTCAACAGGAGGTGACATCATGGGTACAGGCCAAAAATCCAATACACCAATCAACCCGAATGCCATCAATGCACTAAACCAGCTTAAGTACGAAACCGCGAACGAGCTGGGTATTCAGGTCCCACCCACAGACTACTGGGGCGACTTGCCTTCCCGGCAGTGCGGGGCTGTGGGCGGCAACATGGTCCGCAAGATGATTGCTGCCGCTGAGCAGTCCCTCATTGAGCAGACCGTTGCCGGAGTGCGTCAGGGCTTCGCGCAGGGGCTTTCGGCTACACCTAATCCCAGCAACGTCAACATTCCCCCTGCTGAGTAACTAACATAACGCGGTAGAGCTCTGACAAAACTCCAGATCCAGGCGGGCCAACAGGGCCCGCCTCTACTTGGCCCGCCTGCAAAAGTTATGCCCACATCAAGCCGCCCATACAAAGCCAATCAACGGCGGAACTGGGTCGGAGTCACTCCTTCCCGCTTCTTGAACACCTTCGTAAAATAGCTTGGGTCCTGGTAACCGACCAAATCGGAAATCTCAGAAACAGTCATGTTGGTCTCCAGAAGCAGCCTTTTTGCCTCATCGATCCTAATCTTGGTTAGATATTCAATAAAGGTGAGGCCCAGCTCTTCCTTGAACAACCGAGAAACATAGTAGGGACTAAAGTGAACTTCCTGCGCGACATCCTCCAATGTAAGTTCTTCCCGGAAATGCTCTTTAATATAACTAACAGCCTGACGGATTACCGGCAAATCTCTGCTTTCCGCAGCGGCATACACCTCGTCCAAAAAGGCATCCAGCACCTTAACAATCCAGGCACAGATTTCCTCGATGGCCTCAAGGGCAGCCAGTTCCTCAACATAGGCAAAGTTCAGTCCCAAGAGCCGTTCTAGACTTCCGCCGCCTTCCACCGCTGCCCGGGAAAGGACGACACTTAACTCCAACAACCTAGCCTTCAGAACTTCCGGTTTCCCCGCGGAGTTGAACAGGATAGCGCCCAACATCTGGTTAAGTATCTCTTTTGCACCTGTGCGGTCTCCCACCCGCACCCTTCCCAAGAGCTGCCTTTCCTTTTCCAAGGGATAAAGGCCGCTGGCACCTCCCGCACCCTGCTGCTCGAGGGCCCGTTTTTTCTCGATAATGCTTTCCGCCAGCCGGGCCTGCTGGTTGCTGATTTCCCGCTGCTCAAGCAAAGATAGATGTTCCTGATTGCTGATATAAGCTGCGACCATAAACAGCAGATCCGAAGCCGCCTGCACCACCTGGGCATCCATAACCGGAAGCTGCTCGGCAGCAGCCAGCAGCACCCGGGGCGGTATCCCGCAGGTACTGGCTAATTGGGTGACCTCTTTCCTCACTATTTCATCTATTTCCCACATGAGGACCTGACCAGCGATGATTCCTCCTACATATTCGCCGGCCAATACCAGCGGCGATGCCCAGACGATCAAGCCTGCCGGACATCGGTGGATATACCCCTCGCCGATGATCATGGCCTGGTTTCCTACATACGCTCTGCATAGACGGCAGGAACGCCGTCCGTAAGCAGTCTCCTGCACCAATTTACACAGCCGGGCAGGGGGGTGAGATGAGAAATAGCATACCTCGCCCTGCTCATCAAAGACCGCAACAGGTACTCCATTGATCAGAGCATAACCATCCAGCAGGCGCTGAAGTTCATCGGTATCGGCTACTTTACTAAGAGGACTATCCACCATGGTCATAACGACGCTGCATCCGCCGCAGGATATTGATCTGTGTGCGGGTAAGCTGTTCACACTCCCTTATGGCATTGAGCAAGTCCAGCTGCTTTTTTGGATCCACCTCACCCATGCTTTCGTCAAGAAGCTGAAGCTGAAGTGAATAGTGTTCTAAAAGGCGCCAAATAACATCCTGCGGCTGCAACTCATCCACCCTTTCCCCTAACTGCTGTTGTCCACGGCCTTCCTTCTAGCTGCAGCAAACGCTGCTTGATCCCCAGGCCGCCGGAGTAACCGCCTAAGCCGCCGGCAGCAACCACTCTATGGCAAGGCACGATAATAGGCACTGGATTAAGGCCGTTGGCCCTCCCCACTGCCCGGGCCAAGCGCCGATTGCCCAAACGGGCAGCAAGTTCGCCATAGGTAACGGTGCTGCCCCAGGGAATGGTCATTAACATCTGCCAAACCATTCTCTGAAAATCTGTTCCCAAGAGCTGCAGTGGAAGCTCAAATTCTTTGCGGTCTCCGCCCAGATACTGGGTCAGCTGGCTCCACAATTCATCCAACGAGCTATCCCTGCTCAAGGTGGGAGATAAACTCCATTTGTCGGCAAACTGCAGCAGCTCCTCTGGCGTCTCTCCGCCCCCAGACACTCCTTGGGAAGCTTCCCCCAGAAGCTGTAAGTAAGCTACCTTGCCCTTGATTACTCCGGCCCAAAACTCGCCCCATCCTGCTAGCTCATACCGGCCAATATGCATATCCACGGTCTGCGCCTCCTGGGAAAACCGTACTAGAAGCTATTTCCAGCCTTTTTCTCCATCACCATCATTTTATCATTTTCTTCACACCGAAAAGGGATTCCTGTTGAGGGGTAAAACCAAGATCTGAAAGGGCTTCCGCTGAAAGCAGTTTTGACGGGCTGCCGACTGCACGGTGAAAAAATGCCGCCCCGACGATCAGGGCGGCAGTGTGGTGCCGGAGGCGGGACTCGAACCCGCACGACCTTTTGAGAGATCAACAGATTTTAAGTCTGTCGCGTATGCCTGTTTCGCCACTCCGGCAGGCTAGCGAGATAATTATACATCACATCTCCCATCAGGTCAATGCCCGCCGCTCAGCTGGGTTAAGTCAGCTTATTCCTATGCATAGCTGATGCCAAGATCATCCAAGATTTGCTTTAGAGCTCCGGCCGCCTTCCGGAAGAGCTCAGGTCCGCTGTATCCCCCCGCTCTGCCCGCTACAGCTAAATGGGGTTCCAAGGAAAGAAAACCAGTATACCCTTTGTCACTTAACACCTGGAGCAGTTCCGGAATCTCCCCATCACCTTCTCCGGCAGGGACAACCTTGCCGTCGGCCATCACGGCATCTTTAATATGACAGTACTCCACATAATCTTTCAGCAGGGGATAGCAGTGGGTAAAAGGTTTCTGCTGCTGTTGGATGAAATTGGCTGGATCGAAGATGGCCCTAAAACTGCCCTTTGCCAGGCTGTCCAGGAGGTCTTTACAGCGCTCTGCTGTATTGCCGTAGATTCCACTTTCGTTTTCATGCAGCAGCATGACCTGTGAACCTTCAGCAGCTTCCAGCATTGCCGACAACCTGTCCAGCACCTGATTGCGGTAAATCTCAGGAGGCTTCCCTTCAGGGATATAGAAGGAGAAGATCCTAATATACCCGGCATCCAGGGCCGCTGCTATATCTAGAATACGGCGAAAATCGTCTAGATGGGGCGGAAAGGGATCTTCAATCCCGATTTTGCCAATGGGTGAACCAATCGCGGAAACCCGAAAACCGCCGGCATCTAAGGATTTCCTAATTCGTTTAACCTCGCCATCATCCAAAGCAACTACGTTTTTCCCCCATACACCCCTAAGTTCGAGATGTCTTATCCCCTCTTCTTCTAGAACCCGCAGCTGTTCATCTAGAACCGGTGAAATCTCATCTGCAAACCCGCTGAGCTTCATCACGCCAAACGCCTCCTTAAGCTTTGCTAAAGCGACCTGCCCCTACCCCTGCGTCCCGGGCAAGGACCAAAGTGAATCCTGCAGCCTTCCTTGGACTTAACTCTCAAAGGACTTTATGTATGCCTCCCAATCAAAGACCTTGTCGGGAGCGTGCCTACGCTCATCTGCCCGGAGTTCCTCCAGGAGTTCATCAAATTCATCTTCACAAACCGGCACCTCCACAGTGCGGCCCCTTATTCCCGAAAGCAGTACAGCATTGGCCAGCTGCACAGAGTTCAGCCCTTCGGTTCCCGGCGCAATCAGCGGCTCATTGCCCAAAATGGCATTGACTGTGTTTTGCGTGATCCATTTATGCCCATGGGCCTTTGTCTCCACCGGGATCTCCATTACCTCCGGACTGACAGAATAGAAGCCCACTTCACTCTGTTCAATGATTCTTTGCACCGAGTCTTCGGTTTTGAAAAAGGTCAACCGCCCTTCTTCTAGGACCAGTTTGCCGTGCTCAGCAGTGATCTCCAGCCTGTTGGTTCCAGGGGTATCCCCGGTGCTGGTGATAAAGCTGGCTGTAGCGCCGTTGGCAAGCTCCATGAGAACCGAAACATCATCTTCCACCGTTATGTCATGCCATTTTCCCAAATGCACCACGGCACAGAGCCGTTTGGGAAGCCCGAAAAACCATTGAAAGAGGTCCAGATTGTGGGGACATTGATTCATCAAAACCCCGCCGCCTTCACCGGTCCAATTGCCCCGCCACCCGCCGGAGTCATAGTAGGTCTGTGTACGGAACCAATCGGTGATAATCCAGCTTACCCGACGAACCTGGCCTAGAGTTCCATCCTCCAGCATTTCCTTGATTTTCCTATAGGTCGAGTTAGTCCTCATTTGAAACATCGCGGCATAGACCACCCCGGAATCCGCATGGGCAGCATTCATCTCCCGGGCTAGGCGGCCGGTTATGGCTACCGGTTTTTCACAGATCACGTGAATGCCTCGGCGAAAGGCTTCTACAGCCATTTCTGGATGGAAATAGTGGGGAGCAGCAATAATAACAGCATCTACCTTACCGCTGTCAAGCATAGCACGGTAATCGGTATATTTGGCTATTTTATCGTCTAGAACGGCGGCAGCTGCATGGTCAAAATCGCTGGGAATCTTCAGCTCCTTGAGTTTGGCGGGATCAATGTCGCAAATAGCGGTGAGTTCAGCGTTCTCAAGCTCCGGAAAGTAGCTGAAGTGGTGGATGCCGATATTCCCCATCCCGATTATCCCAAACCTAACTTTCTTCACGGATACTCTCCCCTCCCATAAGGTACGGCTTTCCTACGGGCTTAAGGCTTAAGATACCTACTGGAACTTCTTAGAACCTCATTGCTAACCGGTACCACACCCCCGGCAAAACCTCTCCAGTTCATAATCAAAACAGTAGTCTACGCTGAGGCCTTTCGCCCTTAGCAGCTCTACTACCAGGTTTCCGATGGGATTTAGTTTATCCGTGTCTGCCAGAAAGTCAGCCAAATGGGTATGCAGGCACTTTATGCCCTGCCCCCGAATACCGCCGATGCCTGTTTCCGCCAGGGCCTGGGCTTGGGCTGGATGATCCCCACGAAGAGCTGTCAGTTCATCTTCCGGTACCAGCTGGACCCTCTTGTCGGCATATACCCGATGCGCCCTTTCCCAGCCCTCGGCCAAAGAGCTGTCACTTTCCAATCTTTGTTGAAGCCGTTCGATCCAGCCTTCCGTCTCCAAGACTCCAACCTGCCGCCTCAAAGCCGGACATGTCAGCCAGTACAAGTTGGGAAAGATCTGGGGCCCATCAGACCGCCAGCGGATGGGGTAATTTGTGATTACCTGCGGGTGCCCGGCCAGGCAGTGTTTAGCAACATTGACCACTCCCTGGGGAAATCTCCCCAACTGGCGGGCAACTTTTGCTAGTTCCTTTTGGTTCAGCATCACCTACAATATCCTCTCTATGTACGCTAAAGGCGCCTGCTGGCGCCTTTAGTTCGATCAAACTCTATAATTATTTAAAACCGCGCTGGACCTCCTCGACCCCCTCGTTTCGAGTCCAAGCTTCTCCGAAGATCCTGCTGTCTTTGCTCACTCTCCCGGAGAAACTTAGAAAGCCGTTCTTCAAAATCTTGCTGGGAAATCCTCCGATTGACGCGGTTGTCACTGCTAGAGCTGTTTACCTGTTTAATAGATAGTCCGATCTTATTGCCGTTAATGTTAATTACTTTTACCTTGATTCGATCGTTTTGTTTTAGGTAATCATTGATGTCTTTGACATAGGCATCGGCCACTTCCGAAATGTGAACTAAGCCTGTCTTACCGTCGGCTAGCTCTACAAAAGCGCCAAAATTCGTTATACCGGTGACTCTCCCCTCGACAATGCTGCCGACCTCAATTGCCATACGTAGATAAATGCCTCCTCATAGAATGTACAGGACCTACCCCACTGAGGTAAGTATACATTATCAACAATTTAGTGTCAATACGCCCGGGACTCCTAACAAAGCAGGTAGAAGAGGTTTTGGCCTTGTCCACCAATCCAACAGAGGGTTCCTTTGTCACTGCAACCATCTCGTTCAATAACCGCCGGCGGAGCTGCCGCCAGCCCCCGGCCGTTTCGCAACATCTGGCGAATCGTCAGGACCCGCGGCATGAACCGGTACATACACTATTTCCCCGGGCTTAACTAAACCCAGCTTTTCCCGTGCTACCCGCTCTATGTAAGCATCGGTCTGCATGTCCTTGAGCTGCTGCCTGACGGCTTCGTTTCTGGTCTGCAAAGCGGCGATTTCCCTTTCCACCCTTACAATCTTCGCCTGCAGCATGGCTATGTGCACATAGCGATTGACGAACCCTGCCGCCACCCAGATCAGCAGCAGGCTGAGGAACAGAAGAAAGAAACGAGGCTTTACTTTCCACCGCTTACGGGCTTTGGTCCTTTGTTTCCGCCGGGACTTGAGGGATATTACATCCTCCGACACCCATCCTCACCTCCGCCCTCTGACCGGAAGCCGAAAGACAGCGAGACCGAACAACCGAAACCATAGTGAGGAAGTCTTCGGCATCCGGCGGGAAAATCCTGCGGGAAATGGGGTCAGAGGCCGGTGCTGCCCGGTTTATTTCCTAAAAAAGGCGAATCTAGGCCAGAAGTGCTTCAAACCCAGGTTCCCGCCCCGAGCAGGCCTCCAGGAAACCCTCCAGGTCCCTGAACTTCGGCCCGGATGCCACCGGCGGCTGGAACGCCAGCGGTGAGCCCCCTCCCAGGGTAGGGTGAATAGGCGCCACGCCCCCTGCAAAAGCCCCACGATCAGCACCTCTCCGTAATACCAGACGGTAAGGAGCACATTGAGGACAATAAAGCTAAACACAGTGAAGTAGAGAAAAAGGCCCAGGAAGAGGCCGAGGAATACATAGAACCGCAGTTCTGCCCAGTTGCCCATCAGGAGATAAACATAGGTTACAGGTGTTGCAACCACCCAGAAAAGCAGATCTGAAAGAGCCGTTGCTGCTTTCTCCGGCCGGGTGGCCCTTCGCCAAAGCCTATATAGATCGAAAAGCAGTCCTAAGGTGAGTCCTGCCGCAATGGTTGCGGCAAATCCATAGATCTGCCCCGCCAGAGTATCCATGCCGTGCCCCCCTGTAAAGTTATAAGTTGACTTTATTAACTTATGCTCCCAGGGGACCAAATGTGCCCGTACCACCGGCAGCCCTTTAACACTCACTTAAATAATCTGCTCAAGATGCCCTTGCCTTTTCTATCCCCTACTTCCCCGGTATATTCCATTGCCGTGACATGACCGACTACCGCCAAATTAGAACTATCGATATTCAGCTCCTTAATATGCAGACCCTCACCCCGGATAATCAGTGTGCCTGCATCGGTTTGCAGGACAATCTCCATGTCATCGAAGCTTTCCACATGGGTCACACCATCAATCGACAGTTTCTCCCGGTTCTGCAAAGTGATCTGGTGTCTTTTTCTGAGGGCGAGTTGCCGTTCCTCCATAACCTTGACCCCTTTCCAGAAAAATAGCCAATTCCTGGTACAAGGTTATGCGCCGAAGGCCATTTTGATGCCATCTCCGCCAAATGAAAACAGCGGCTGCTGACAGCCGCCGCATTAACACCTCTGCACTAGCATGGTTATCGGCACTTAATCCCAGAGTTTCTTGATTTCAATGTCCTTAAAAAAGTATTTCACGATCTCCTCTGGAGTCTTGCCTTCCTTGGCGAGCATGTAGGCATCCCATTGACTTAGACCTACACCGTGTCCAAAGCCTTTACCCATCATGACCAGGTTTTTCCCCTGGACTTCAAACCGGGTTAACCAAGTAGACTTCATGGTCATGGCATCCAAGGCTACGCGAAAATCTGCGGCGGACACTGTCTTCCTTCCCTTGGTGCCCTGGAAGGTAAGTTCCGTTGCCCGGCCGGTGCTGCCCTTCTTGCTGATCTCGGCCTCCCGAATGTCACCTACATCGGCACCTAAATCTTTCAATACATCCTGTACCTTACTCAAAGGAAAGCTGGCACGCCACTCTTTCACATCTGCTGGAGCATAGGGATTATCCTTAAGCTTCACACTGCGTATATAGGGCGGTTCATCTTCTTGGAAGTTTAGACCTTCCTTGGCTGTAGTAGTATGGCCTCCGCTGTAGGAATGAAACCAGGCTCGAATGTACTGGTCATTGTGGGTCATGACTTCTCCCCTGGTCATCTCTACCGCTCTTCTGATGATGGGTGTGATATTGTCAGCATTATAGGCTTGGGCTTCTTCGTGGTCTGTAGATATGTCGGTACCGTGGAGAGCTCTAGTGCCTCCTCGGCTGATAAATTCCATGGTAAAGCTTCGGGCCAAGATGGCCTGGGCCGCATAGGCTTCCAGCGGCCAGTTGGGCTTCATTTCTCCGGCCACAACCCCGGCAATATATTCTTCAATAGGCATTTCCTCCTTTTTGTCATCTGCCTTGATGTACACAGTAATGGTGGGTTCCTTTGCGAAGTTCCGTACTGTCCCCTTCTTACCGCCGGGCCAGCCGATGACAAGGGCCAAGCACCCTGCGGCTACCAATGCTACAGCTACTATGGTTTTTGTGCGGCTTCTGAGATCCATACTGTCCTCCGCTCCCTCTATTTTTCGGTTTTGGGTTGCCAGTAGGCATAGTTTTCCCATTATAGAGGGATTTTTAGTGGCAAAATCTGCTTATGAAGCAGGAACAGCTTCCTTTACAGCGAATACAAAAAGCGATTGTCCACCTAATTTATCAAGGAGG
>JAAYGR010000263.1 GCA_012727675.1 Bacillota bacterium | reverse complement strand
CAGCTGTGAATCTCATCGGTTATTCAGCCATGGCAGGGGCTGTCGGAGGAGGTGGCTTGGGCGACCTTGCCGTTCGCTACGGATACCAGCGCTTCCGGACAGATATTATGCTGGCAACGGTCATCATCTTGATCGTTTTAGTGCAGGCAATGCAGAGTCTGGGGGACTGGGCTTCTAAAAGTTTGTCCAAAAAATAACCTTGACAACAAATTTATATGGGGGGTTTGCAACATGAAGAAAATCTTAACACTTATACTGTTGGTCGCTTTGCTGGCTGCAGGCAGTATTCCGGCAGCTGCACAGACACTGAAGGTAGGAGCTACACCTCGGCCCCATGCCGAAATTCTCAACCTGGTCAAGTCGGATTTATCAGAAGTGGGAATTAACCTAGAGGTCATCGAGTTCACCGATTACGTACAGCCCAATCTCGCTTTGGCAGAAGGCGATTTAGACGCCAACTACTTCCAGCACATTCCGTACCTGGAGAACTTCAGCAAGGATCACCGGCTGGATCTAACATACACTGCCAAGGTGCACATTGAGCCCATGGGCGCCTATTCTGACAAACTGCAGAAGGCAGAGGACATCAAACAGGGTGCCCACATTGCCATCCCCAATGATACCGTTAACGGCGGACGGGCACTACTCCTTCTGGAGGCCCAGGGCTTAATCGAACTGGATCCGGCGGCTGGAATCACCGCTACCGTTCTGGACATCGTCTCCAATCCCCTAAAGCTGAGATTCAGCGAATTGGAGGCTGCCCAGCTGCCTAGAGTCCTTCCCGATGTGGATCTAGCCATCATCAACACCAACTTCGCCCTGGAGGCGGGTCTTGATCCCTTGACCGATGCCCTGTTCATCGAGGGCAGTGAATCGCCTTACGTCAACGTGCTGGCGGTGCGGAGCAGTGATGTGGATCGGGAAGACCTGGCCAAGCTGTCTGAAGCTCTCCTTTCCGATAAGGTCAAGGACTTTATCTTGGCAGAATACGGCGGCTCAGTGGTTCCTGCTTTCTAAAAAATAGGAAATTCCAAGGGATTTAGCGAATAAGTGGGTGGGAAACTTACAGTACCACCCGCTTTTTATTCTGCACCGCAAAGGAGGTCATGTCCTTGACTCATAAGGCAGATATCGGCATTTTTGGCGGTTCAGGCTTTTATGAACTCCTTCCAGATGTAGAGGAAGTATGGGTAGAGACCCCCTATGGTCCACCCAGCGACAAAATCGCCTTGGCTACCATGGAAGGCAAACGGGTGGCATTTTTGCCCCGCCACGGCAAAGACCACCGCTTTCCTCCCCACAAAATTAACTACCGGGCCAACTTGTGGGCCATGAGGGAACTGGGGGTAAGCCGCATTATCGGCCCCTGTGCAGCTGGGAGCCTTCAGCCCCACATCAAACCTGGAGATTTTGTTGTTACTGATCAATTTGTCAACCGGACTTGGGGGCGGGAGGATACCTTCTTCGACGGTCCCATTACCACCCATATCAGTGCCGCAGATCCTTATTGCGAAGAACTGCGGCAGCTCGCCATCGATGAAGGCAAGAAGCTGGGCATACCCATCCATGAGCGGGGAACAGTAGTAGTCATTTCCGGCCCCCGCTTTTCCACCAGAGCAGAAAGCCGGGAGTTTCAGAGCCACGGCTGGGAAGTCATCAACATGACCCAATACCCTGAGGGGATCCTGGCCCGGGAGCTGGGAATCTGCTATGTCAACATAGCCCTGATCACAGACTACGATGCCGGCCTGGAGGGCGACCCATCCATTGAGCCGGTGAGCCATGAAGCAGTCCTCAAGGTCTTTCAGGAAAACAACGATAAGCTCAAAGAGCTCCTATACAGAATGGTGGCTGCCATACCTCTGGAGCGGGGCGGTCGCTGCAGCTGCGCCGATACACTAAAAACCGCGAGGGGCTGACAAAATTTGTCAATTCCTAGAGGCAGCCGTCCAAGAGCTGCCTCTAATGCTTATCTCCGAAAACTGGAGGAAAGAATGGGCAGGAGCAGATACCCTCGGCATCGAAAGCTTGTTGAGAGATGAAAAGCGGGTAAAGGAGCGCT
>JAAYGR010000262.1 GCA_012727675.1 Bacillota bacterium | reverse complement strand
GAATCTCATCCAGTTCAGGATTGCGGATACCTGGGTTGTTGTAACCGGCTTCTACATCATGACGGGAATGGAAGAACCGCTCCAAATGGGTTGGGTTCCTGCTTAAGGACCAAGCAAGCACATACATATCGAACTCGTGGATATCGATCTTGTCCAGCATGACATTGAAGTCCATTGGTTCCGGTACAACCGGCAGGCCAACCTTCTGGGCGGCATCGGCAATCATTTTACCGATCTCGGCAGAAGTGGCAGCGACTTCGTAGGTAGGTGTCAAGATCTTCATCTCTGGCAGCGGCTGGCCGGTCTTGGGGTCAATTCTGACCTTGCCGGTGGGATCCAGCTTATAGCCGGCTGCATCTAATACCTCAGCAGCTTTCTCTAAGCTGTGCTCATAGGTTGGAACACCATCGTTGTAGAAAGCTGAAGCCTGGGGTACGAAGCTGGTCATTGGCAGCATGTACCCGGAGAACAGTGTGCGGATGATGTTGTCCCGATCAACAGCATGGGCAATAGCCTGGCGAATGGCCTGATCACTGAGTGGAGCCTTCCGCATGTTGAAGCAGAGGTAGAACATGTGGAAGCCCAGGGTCATTGTCAAATCGGCATTATTCAAGGTTCTGGCGTGATCAATATCCGCTGGCTGTGTGAGACCAGCCCATACCACAGTCTCCCCGCGCTCAAAGGCGATTCTGCGGGCTGTGTCCTCGGTGATAATGGGCATAATGATCTCATCCACCTTAGGGCCGTAAGTATCGAATTCGATAGCTGCTACCGGCATCACTGCGGCAAAGACCATTGTAAGTGCAAGAACTAATGCAATCATGACGGTTCTTTTCTTGGTCATAAACATCAACCTCCTTACCTTTCCTTACCTTCATACACTTCGACCAAACAACTTGTCCCCCGAAACATCATACTGCAATTCAATCAAATTGCAACTGCAAGTCTCTGGCTCCTAAGGAGCCTTCTGATAGGCCTCCTCCTTTCCAGTATTTTGAAGTTGTCACAGCCCTTGACTGGGGCTTTGCAGGTCATTCGGCACAGGCGTGTCGAAATCCTTCCTGATCTCCGGTTTGATAGGGGGGTTCATGCTCTTGGCACTTGGTTCCGTGCCGAAAACGGAGCCAAAATGGCATTGTGAGGCATCTGACTTCCTTCGTCTTGTCAGATCCACAGCCATCAGTACAGCTCCTGCAGCCAAGCTGAGATAGTAGGTAAAACCTCGACACACTAAGGTGAAGATTCCTACAAGACCTTGGGGAACTACACTGCTGAACATCAGGCTGAAGCCCAACTCAGCTGCTCCGCTAGAACCTGGAGTGGGTACATAGGCAGACAGCAGGTAGAACAACAAAGTGATAGCCATAACCTGCAGGGGACTGGGACGTATGCCGAGACCCCATATGACCAAATAGGGGATCAGTGTCATGGCAATCCACCAGGCATAGCTTAATACCATGACTAATCCCAGAGTAGGCCGCCAGTTCTCCATAAATTCTTCCAAGGCCCCTCGAAACTCCCGTATCTCACCATCAATACGCTCCAAGACCATATCCAGCGTCTCCGACTGGAAGAAGCGCAGGGTGAGACGGTTGCGGACAATGGGAACAACTATCACTCTGACTTTCTCAGGGTGAAAGATCAAATAGAAAGACAGGGCAAATACAGCAAAGTAAAGGGCGATACCCAGTGACAACAGACTGTACAATACCTTGGTCATACGCCAATAGTCGGCAAATAATAAAAGCCATACGGAGGCGCCTAGACCGAGGGTAAACCGGGCAAGACCGTTGCAGAGAGTTTTTGTTGCAATTACTGCGGTGGATTGGCCTGCCGTCAAACCGGTATCTGTTAGAAGGTAAGCCTGCACCGGCTCACCGCCGGAGTCAAAGGGTGTTATGTTGGATGCGAAGGCACCGATGATGGCAATGCGCATCCCCTGCAGAATAGTGAGGTTAGCCCCCAGGGAGCTGCTGAGGTAGACCATGCGCAGACAATCAAAGAGCCATGACAATATCACCAGGCCGCCTGCCGCTGCCAATATGGCAGGTTCAAGACGGGCTATATCTCTCCAGGATTGATGGCCTTCGGTGAACTGGATGACAACATACATCCCCAGCAGACTAAATGCTAAACCGATGAAAGCACTGCGCCTAAACCGGCGAAGGTTCCCGCGGCTATTGTTGTGACGAACCATAGGGTATTTTCCCCTTTTGACATAGTAGGCAATCGCGAAATCATTATATCATAGTAGGAATAGGTTTAGTGAGGACATTTAATGGTATGAGGCCTAAGACAAAAGGGCGATAAGCCTTTCACAACCTTGATCATAAAAAGGGGCTCTAGCTGAGCCCCAGCATTGTACCGACTTGATAGACCAAGACTGCCAACACCCATCCCAGTGTTATTGTATAGGCGACGGTAATACCTGTCCATTTCCATGAACCTGTCTCCCGGCGAATGGCAGCAATTGTCGCAATACAGGGAACGTAAATCAGAGTCATGACCATATAAGCATAGGCTGAAAGGGGAGTCCAAGCGCTTTGAATAGCACCCAGCAAATTCATCTCACCGACACCGTATAGAACACCCAGGGTGCCGATAACCAGCTCCTTAGCCACAATACCAAAAAGGAGAGCAACTGCTGCTTGCCAAGTGCCAAAGCCCGCCGGCCGCAGTAATGGTGCGATGCCCCGGCCGATTATTCCGATCAAGGAGTCAGCACTGTTGGCATCGGTGCCCGGAGGAAAGTTGGCCAACAGCCACACAATGGCTACACCGGCCAAGATGATGGTACCAGCCTTTTGGAGAAACTCCTTGCCCCTCTCCCATGTGTGGATGAGAACAGCTGATGGCCTGGGCATTCTGTATGGAGGCAGTTCCATCACAAAGGTTGACGTTTCTCCTGGCTCAACAAGCATGCCGATTATCTTAGCAGCCAGGGCTGCAAGGAGAACGCCCAAGAGATACAGCGAAAACACTACTAGACCCTGCCGCTCTTCAAAAAGGGCTGCCGCAAAGAGCACATATACCGGCAGACGGCCGGCACAGGATATTAATGGATTAACCATGATAGAGATCAGCCGGTCCTTGGGATTCTCAAGGTTGCGGGTGGCCAGGATGCCGGTCACGTTGCATCCAAAACCTAAGATCATAGGGATAAACGCTTTACCGTGCAGTCCAACCGACCGCATGAACCGGTCGGACAAGAGAGCTGCTCTAGCCATATACCCAACATCCTCCAGGACGGAGATGACCAAGAACAGGAGGAAAATAGGGGGAGCAAACTCCAGGACTGCACCGACACCTGCAATGATACCATCAACCAGGAAACCCACCAGGAAATCGGGTGTGCCAATTCCGACCAAGAGGTCCCAGGCCCAATCGCTCAGCATCTCAAAGACCCCAATCAGCCATTCAGCCACTGGTTCGCTGAGGGTAAAGGTCATGGTGAACATCAGCCATATTATTCCAAAGAACACCGGGTAAGCCATCCAGCGGTGGAGGGCAATCCGGTCGATCAGATCGGAAACAGACCTACTCCCCGCTTCATCGCTGCCGATAACCGCTTGGGCAATTTCCGCGGCTTTGTCATAGCGCACCTCAGTTATAAGATCAACGGGTTCTTGCCCTGCTGCCTCCAGGATCCGTGCTTGGCCGGCAGCTACTTCTGCCTCTAGGTTGGATAAAGCGCTAAAGGAGCGAACGGAACCGTTGCTTTGTGCCCTTATCTTGGCAGCGATTCCCTGATTCCTTTCCAGCAGCTTGACTGCAAACCAGCGCCTAAGTGTTGGCGGCACGTTAGCTAGGTTTTGGGCCAAGTGATTCTCCAGTGAGGATATTTCAGCCTCAACAGCGGGCCCATAATCGAGTCTGAAAGAAGGCACACTGCGTCGGCCAGCAGCAGATACTTCGCCTTCCAACAGGCGGTTGCGGGATGCTGCCTCAAAGGCCGCCTCGAGCAGCTCATCAACGCCCTCTGCATCCACTGCAACGGTTGGTATTATTTCTACTCCTAGAAGCTGAGAGAGCTGCTCAATATCTATGTCTAGCCCTAAGGCTCTAGCCTCATCAAACATGTTCAGGGCAATAATGACCGGCACACCCATTTCCAGAAGCTGCAGGGTTAAGTACAGGTTCCTCTCTAAGTGGGTGGAGTCGACTACATTGATCACCACATCTGGTCTTTCATCGATAATGAAATCCCGGGCAATGGTTTCATCTAATGCCCTGGAACTAAAGGCATAGATCCCGGGAAGATCGATTATGAGGGCCTGGTTGCCGTCCAGGGACACAAACCCTTCTTTTTTCTCAACGGTTACCCCCGGCCAGTTGCCGACGTGCTGTCGAGCACCTGTGATAGCATTAAAGAGGGCGGTCTTTCCTGCATTTGGGTTACCGGCAAGGGCTATGACCGGCATTTTATCTGTTTGAAGTCTTTCATCGGCAATAGCGTTTAGCAACTGACATCCCTCCAAGGCATCTGCATGTATGTCTACAAGTTAGTTACAGCTAACTTGAAGGCAAAAAACCCTTGCCGGTTTTAGTGGCATCCCATTCTCTTGCGGCCCAAAGTGCCGCCTCGACGTCTGCGGGCTCTTTGCCGACATTCTCCCCTGGTTCTGGCTCTGCTTCGAGTTCCTTTGGAGTTGGCCCTCTCCTCCGCTGCACCTGTTGTCTTGCAGCAGGGCTCCACACAGATCTGGGCAGCTTCCATTTGCCTGAGTGCCAGACGGCATCCCCGTGCACAGATGATAATAGGATCCCCCAAAGGAGCGGTCCCATCGACGGTGATCTGGGTTCCCGGTGTCAATCCCATATCCATGAGTCGGCGTCGAATGGGACCGGAGCAGTTGATGCTGACTACAGTACCCCGGATACCCTGGTCGAGAGCATCCAGTGATAGATTCCGTCTGGAGTTACTCATCCTTCTCGCTCTCCTTTTCCATATAATCCATCAAGCGATCCATAGTTTCTTTGCTGATCACATGCTCAATGTTGCAAGCGTCTTCTTCAGCGGTATGTTCATCAACACCAAGGATGGAGACGAGGAATGCTTTGATGGTCTGGTGGCGCTTGTATATGGCCCGTGCCCGGATCTTACCGTTTTCAGTAAGGTATACTGGGCCGTACCGTTCCTGACGCACATAGCCCCGAACGGACAGGAGTCCCACAGCCTGATTGACACTTGCCTTTGATACTCCTAGTTCTGCTGCGATGTCAGTGGTACGGACGCCGGTGTCATCATCTGTTAGCTTGAACACGGTCTCTAAGTAGTCTTCCAACGAGGGCGACATGCGCTTCATCTTGCCACTCCTTAGGTTAATTACAAAGTAAGGCTCGCCTAACTTACGGCTATAATATATAAGAGAGAAGGCTTGTTGTCAAGGCATAATGGCGATACTTACCCCAAGTAAAAGGACCCAGCTCTGTAAGCAGGGTCCTATAGGTATTGGTCAACTGCATCCGATGATTAATGTAGGAAAGCTTGCCCAGGCCCAGAGCTAGCCATTGGTGCAGTTTCTAGCCTCGATATCAGAAATCATGGCTACTCGATCTGCATGGCGGCCGCCCTCGAACTCAGCAGTCAGCCAAGTGTCGATGATCATTTTAGCCAGGTCAAGGCCGACAACCCTGGCGCCCAGTGCCAATATATTGGCATCATTATGGCGCCGGGAAAGAGCAGCTGTATAGCAGTCAGTGCAGACAACGGCCCGAATGCCCTTGACCTTGTTGGCCGCCAAGGACATGCCCACACCTGTACCGCAGAACAGTATGCCCTTGTCGCATTCACCGCTGGCTACTGCCTTTGCTACCTTTTCGCCATACATGGGATAATCGGTTCTCTCATTGGAGAAGCAGCCAAAATCCTTGTATTCAATACCCTTCTCATCCAGGTATGCCTTGATAGCTTCCTTGAACTCATATGCCGCGTGATCCGAACCGATAGCTAGCATAATTCACCATCCTTTCTATCCTATTGAAATGCTGTACCTTTTCCACGGCAAACCACTTGCTACTTAATTATAGCAATCCCACTCCAGCCAGGGCAAACGGTATTATTTTTATCTATTGAAGTCTCCGGATTTTGGTGTATAATCTACTAGCGCGGCAAGTAGTCATGGGGGATCCCGGCTGTTTCCTTGCCCCACAAATTCCAAAAGGTGAGGGGGAGACAACGATAGCTGAGAAGGTCATAGTCCGCTTTGAGAATGTCACTAAGCATTATGATGACGGCCCGCCAGTGCTGGATAATGTCAGCTTCGAATTGGAGCGAGGCAAGTTCTACACGCTGTTGGGGCCTTCTGGATGTGGGAAGACAACGATTCTGAGGTTGATTGCCGGCTTCACTGAGCCGACCAAAGGTAAAATTTACATTGATGGTCAAGAAATTCGCACCATCTCTTCCCGTCAGCGGAAGGTAAACACCATCTTCCAGGATTATGCACTATTTCCCCACCTAAACGTCTTTGAAAACGTGGCCTTTGGGCTCCGGGTTCGGCGGATGGATAAAGATGTCATCGCTCAGAAGGTGCATGATGTCTTGCGGTTTGTCAATTTGACAGGTTTTGAAACTCGAGCGATCTCCGAGATGTCAGGTGGTCAGCAGCAGCGGGTTGCTATTGCTAGGGCGATTGTAAACGAGCCGGAAGTACTTCTATTGGATGAGCCGCTATCTGCCCTGGATCTGAAGCTCCGCTCAGAGATGCAGTACGAGCTGCGGGAACTTCAGCGCCGCTTGGGGATCACTTTTGTTTTTGTCACCCATGATCAGGAAGAGGCGCTGGCACTGTCAGATGAGATCTTCGTACTGAACAACGGCCGCATTCAACAGAGCGGGACGCCGACCGATATCTATGATGAACCTATCAATCGCTTCGTTGCCGATTTCATTGGGGAATCCAATATTGTAAGGGGTACCATGATCAGAGACTATTTAGTTGAATTTGTCGGCCATCAATTCGAATGTGTTGACAAAGGATTTACCCCCAATGAGCCGGTGGATATAGTCATCCGCCCGGAGGATCTTGAGCTCACCACTACCGAAAAGGGCAAGCTAAAGGTGAGAGTTGACTCACAGCTGTTCCGGGGTGTGCACTATGAGATCTGCTGCTACGACGAAGAAGGCAATGAGTGGCTGGTCCATTCCACCGATAAGGCTACCGTGGGAGAGGAGATCGGTTTATATTTCGATCCCGAAGACATCCACGTCATGAGAATTGGCGAGATCGAGGCCGATCTAGACCAGCGGCTGGAATAGTAAGGGGAGGTGTACTATGGACAGACGGATGCGTAACATGTTCCTAGTCCCCTACGGCATGTGGCTGCTTTTGTTTGTGATAGTCCCTATACTGATGATCGGCTATTACTCCCTATTTGACATTGACGGAGTGCTGACCCTTAGTAACTACAAGCGGTTTTTCTCGCCGATCTATTTTAGCATGGCTCTGAGATCCTTTTGGTACGCAGCTCTGATCACGGCTGTTTGTCTGCTGATCGCGTATCCAACGGCATATCTGCTCACCAAGACTAAGCACAAACAGTTGTGGCTGCTGCTGATTATACTGCCGTCATGGATGAACTTGCTGCTGAAAACTTACGCCTTTATCGGTATTTTAGGGACCTACGGCCCCGTTAACGCCTTTCTCAAGGTGATTGGAGTAGGTGCGAAGCAGATTCTCTTTACCGATTTTAGTTTTATTTTTGTATCGGTGTATATTTTTATACCCTTTATGATTCTGCCGATTTTCAGTGCCTTGGAGAAGCTTAATCCGTCTTTGGTTGAGGCGGCGTATGATCTGGGGGCCTCCCCGTGGGTCACTTTTCGAAGGGTGATTTTCCCTCTGACCTTGGGCGGTGTCAAGTCAGGGGTCCAAGCGGTTTTCATACCGTCTTTGTCCCTGTTCATGATTACCCGTCTCATTGCAGGAAACCGAGTGATCACTTTAGGCACTGCCATAGAACAGCATTTCCTAGTAACGCAGGATTGGGGAATGGGCTCAGCCTTAGCTATTTTCCTGGTGATTGCCATGGGCTTGACCATGTGGTTCACCGAGGGTGGAAGGCGGGTGAGATAACATGGGGAAAAACTCTAATATAGCCAAAATCTACCTCATGTTTGTGTTTGTGGTTCTCTATGCCCCCATTGTGTATCTAGTCTATTACTCCTTTAACAGCGGCGGAACCATGTATGCTTTCCAGGAATTTACCTGGGAATGGTACTACGAAGTCTTGGAAGACACTCGGCTGTTTGTCATCCTATTAAATACGGTCACTATTGCCCTCTTGTCAGCAGCAATATCCACCGTGATTGGTGTGGTTGGTGCTATTGCCCTGGTAAACCTGCGGCACAGGAGGATCCGCAATGCTTTGCTGACGCTAAACAATGTAATGCTGGTTAGTCCCGATGTGATTATTGGGGCGTCATTTTTGATCTTCTTTGCAGCCATCGGCATACAGCTTGGCTTTACCTCAGTCCTGCTGGCCCATATTGCCTTTAGCGTACCCATTGTGGTGCTGATGGTCTTGCCCAAGCTGCAGGAAATGAGTCCGACATTGATCGATGCTGCCCGGGACCTGGGTGCCAGCTGGTGGGATGTGCTGGCCCGGGTGGTGATTCCCTATATCACTCCGGGAATCATGGCGGGTTTCTTCATGGCTTTGACCTATTCACTGGATGACTTCGCAGTGACCTTCTTCGTCACTGGTGCAGGCTTTTCCACCCTTTCAGTGGAGATCTATTCAATGGCTAGGCGGGGCATCTCCCTGACCATTAATGCCTTGTCAACATTGATGTTCTTGGTAACTTTGCTCCTGGTTATAGGTTACTACTTTATCAGCACTCGAACTTCTAAGCAGGTCCGCTGGGGGGTGAGAAGCAGATGAGGAAGGTTGTCCAGATGTTTGTTGCTGTCATTGCAGCCGCGGCTTTATGCATGTACGCTACAGCCCGAATCAACCACTTCCAAGGATATTCCAGCGGGAATACACTGACCATCTATAACTGGGGGGACTATCTCGATCCTGAACTCATCGAGGCCTTTGAAGAGGAAACCGGCATTAAGGTGATCTACGAGACCTATGAATCTAATGAAGCGATGCTGACCAAGATTGCCCACGGAGGCCACAGCTTCGATATCGCAGTTCCATCGGACTATGCCATCAGCCGGATGATAGAGCAGGACATGCTGATTCCATTGGATCACTCCCTGCTTCCCAATCTAGAGTATATCGATGAGCGTTTTCTCGATTTGTCCTTTGATCCCGGCAACAGATATTCTATCCCTTATTTTTGGGGAACCGTGGGGATCGTCTACAACCAAGAGATGCTAGAAGGCATGGAGATTACTAGCTGGAATGATCTGTGGGATGAATCGCTCCACAACCAGATCCTGCTGATTGACGGCGCCCGTGAAGTAATCGGGATGGGACTGAACAGCCTCGGCTATTCTCTCAACGAAACCGATCCTGAGCGTCTGCTTCAGGCCCAGGACAAACTCTTTGAACTTGTGCCAAACGTGAGGGCCATTGTGGGTGATGAGATCAAGATGCTGCTGTCCACCGAGGAAGCTGCGGTGGGGTTAGTATGGTCCGGCGAAGCGGCGGGGATTATGGATGAGAACCCCAATTTGGAATATGTTATACCAGTCGAAGGAAGCAACATTTGGTTTGACAACATGGTGATCCCTACCACTGCAAAGAACGTGGAAGCAGCCCACAAGTTCATAAACTTCATGCTTAATCCCGAGAACGCTGCGCAAAATGCAGAGTACGTTGGTTATTCCACACCCAATTGGGGGGCCATGGAACACCTGCCGGAGGAGGTTACCAGTGATGTCAGGTTTTATCCCGGACCGGAAGTAACCGACGCACTGGAGCTTTATGAAAACCTAGGAAAACGCAACCTAGCTTATTACAACGAGCTGTTCCTGGAATTCAAGATGCACAGAAAGTGACTGAGGAAACGGCTGAGGCTGTTAAGAAAGAACAGCCTCAGCCAACTCATTTTGAAGCAGCACACGGCCGTCTTTAACCACCCGCATACTGTCTCCAGATATTTCATCGATGAGCAGGGGTTTTCCGTCTACCTCGCCAAACTCAAACTTGATGTCAATTAACTCCAGGTCTTTCTCTGCAAGGTTTGCCTTCAGCAAAGCAGTAATATCCCTGGCAGTTTTTTCCATATATTTCACGGCCTCTAGGTCGGCTATACCCAAGGCGACAACTGCCTCCTTGGTGATCAGGGGATCTCCCCGCTCATCATCCTTAATGGTAAATTCCACCAGGGATGGCAAAGGTGTACCTTCTTCAGCGTACTTGGCATAGCGCCTGACGAAGCTCCCCCAAGCTTTCTCCCTGCAGATTACTTCCAACCCGTAGGAGCGGGCGGCCTTGACGATGATGCTGTTGTCTACAGGCCCCAGGGTCAGGAAATGGGTTGGAATGCCGGCTTTTTGCAGCAGTTCAAAAAAATACAGGGTCAGGTGGAAGGATGAGCCTCCTTTACCGGCTATCTCGCCGATAACTTCATTGCCTCCGGAATCGATATTTCCTTCAGAGCCGGTGACAGTATCTTTGAATTTCAGCAAGATACTGCCATCCTCAAGGGTGAATACATCTTTGGTTTTGCCTGTGTATATCTTTCGCAAGGAAGGATCCCTCCTGTAGAGAAGTACCAAGGTCAGTCTATCACATGGGCTTTCGTGATCCAAGCATCTAGGCCAGGAAATGGGTTGAAGTTTTCGAGAAGTATGTTAAACTATTGCTAAAGGCTAAGTAAGGAATATCGAAGGTTAGAGTCCGCAAAGCGGAAAGGAGAAAGCCATGCATATCAGCCAGCTGCCCAATTCAATCCTATAGCTCGGTGAGATTGGCAGGGTATCCGGCTGTATCGCATGGATTTAGCCTTTGATCTAAAGGCTAGTAGTTGTGTGGGTATAGACGGCGGCTGTGGCCGCCTTTGTTGTATTAGGCAGCTCTTTTCATAGCGGCAATTGGCGCCAAAGGAGTCCCAGTGATCGGCCGGCTGCAATCTCACCCCCACTCAAGAAGGGGGTTTTTGTTATGTCTGAACCGATACTTCGGGTGGATAATCTTGCCAAATCCTACGGCATCCATGAGGTCTTTGCCAATGTGAGCTTCTTGCTGAAAATGGGAGAAAAGGCGGCCTTGGTGGGTCCCAATGGTGTTGGCAAATCTACCTTACTTAAGATCTTGGCAGGTGAGGAATCTGCCTATTCCGGGACATTTACTTGGCTGCGGGAACCGCTTCTATATCAGTACGTACCCCAAATGCCCAAGTTCGGGCAATCTACTCCATGGAGTATCTTAAGTCACGAAGCCCGGCGCTTAGGAGTGCTGGCTAAGGGAACCCCTGCAGAGGCCATCAGCCGTTTTGGATTGACTGAGGAGGCCAATTTGCCAGCAGCCAAGCTCAGCGGCGGTCAAAAAACCAGATTGGCACTGGCCAAGGCCTGGCTGTGCCACCCAGATCTTCTCTTACTGGATGAACCCACCAACCACTTGGACATGGATGCTCTCACGTGGCTGGAAGAGTTTGTCATGACATACAAAGGCAGCGTCTTGGTTGTCTCTCATGACCGGGCTTTTCTCGACAGTGTGGTATCAAGGGTGCTGGAACTGGGCCCAAGGGGCATTACAGAATACCACGGCAACTATACGGCTTATCGAGAAGCCAAAGAAAAGCATTTCCAGAGCCGGATGGCTAAGTATGAGGCGGAACAGAAGCAGATTCGCAGATTGGAGACCGCCATCCAACAGCAGATGCGTCAGTTTCACCAAAGTCACCGAACTGCCGGCCAGCATGATTTCTACCGGAGCAAAGCCAAGAAATTGGCCAAGTCTGCCAAGGCCAAGATGAAGCGGTTGGAAAACATGAAAAAGACCAATGTGCCTAAGCCCAGGGCAGAAAAGCATATATCCCTCCAGGGCTTTGAGAGCAGGGACAGCGGCAGACGGTTGATCTTGGCAGAGAATTTAGGTAAAGCCTATAGCAAGACTCTTTTCCAAAATGGCAATTTCACCATCCTGCGGGGAGACAAAGTTGGATTGATCGGCCCTAATGGTGCAGGCAAGACTACGCTTCTGAGAATGTTCTTGGGAGAGGAGGAGCCTACCCAAGGCTATCTCTGGGTATCTCCCAGTGCCTCCATTGGCTATTTGGACCAAGAGATGGAGGACCTCAATGGCTCCAACACGGTATTGGAAGAAGTGCTTAGCTGCCTGCCTGAGCAGACCAAAGATGAGACAACCCGGGTTCGGACCTTCTTGGCCCATATGCTCTTTAGACAGGAAGAACTGGAAAAACCTATCAGTGTCTTGAGTGTCGGTGAAAAGAAGCGGGTAGCCATGGTAAAGCTGCTTCTATCAAGCTGTAACTTGCTGCTCTTAGATGAACCGACAGATCACCTAGATTTACAGTCTCGGGAGAAACTAGAGGATGCCCTGGTGGATTATGACGGCACCTTGGTATTGATTTCCCATGATCGGTATCTTTTGCGAAAGGCATGCAATAAAGTATTGGCATTGGCCAATGGAAGGCTGATGAGCTATCCCGGCGGTTTTGCTGAATACGAAGAAAAGGTGATGAAGGGAAAGTCCATACCAGATAACACTACCAATAGTGACCTTTCTCCCGAAGAACGCCTTGTTCTGGAAACCAAGCTGGCCCAGCTCTCCGCTGATTTGGCCAGCAAACCTAAGGATGACCCCAGCTATGAAGAACTGGAGAAGAGCTTTCTGGAGCTGGCGAGAAGATTACGCTAGGTTGCGCTAGTAATGTGATTCTCGGTGGCGGCAGCTTTTGACATAGAGAACAAGGTTCTGACATGGAAAGTATTGTCGAGCGCGGAAGAGAGCACTAGCCGCTGTTGGTTCAGCTGGGTGAACTAGGCTCAGCGCTTTTCGACTAGTGCCCTCAACAGGAGGTTTAGAAGAGGCTGTTTTCGACAGCCTCTTTACCGGGGAATACAGATTCTCTGTCCAATCTGCAGTGCATTTGGATTCACGTTGGGATTGGCCCGTCTGAGAGCTTCTACGGTGGTTCCAAACCGCTGCGCCAAGGTAAAGAAAGTATCGCCTGACTGCACGTTGTACGCTGTGGTGTTGTGTGGACAAGGTCCAGGTCCTGGAGCCGGGCCTGTGCCTCTGGGAATACAGATTCTTTGTCCGATCTGGAGTGCATTGGGATTGACATTGGGGTTTGCCTGCCTAAGTGCCTCCACGGTGGTTCCAAACCGCTGTGCCAAACCGAAGAAGGTATCGCCAGATCTCACATTGTAAGCCGAGGTATTGGGCGGGCAAACTCCCGGTGCCGGACCTGGAGCAGGCCCCGTCGGTATGCACAGCTGCTGGCCGACAGTCAGCCTATTGGGGTCGACTGCTGGATTAGCCTGCTGGAGAGCATTCAGTGATACTCCCTGGTTTCTAGCGATGCTAAAGAGTGTATCGCCACTCCGTACGGTATAGACTCGCCCCGGACAGGTTGTCGGCGGTTGAGTCGTTGGAACACAAATCAGCCGCCCTACTTGCAGTGAATTGGGATCTATACCGGGATTGGCGGCTTGAATGGCCGCAACGGTGGTGTTAAATGTCCTCGCTATCGCGAACAAGGTATCCCCTGGGCTAATGAAATATCTTACAGAGCCCGGTGGGCACGATATGCTCACACTGTCACCTCCTATATTTAGTACATGATTGCTACAACCTATTCATCTTGCTCCCCAAGTGCTACCTATCTAACCTTTGGATCACCAGTCCTCTACTCCTATGTTTTGTAGGTTCAGGATCACACTCCTAGCCCACAATAGTTTGTTCTAACTAGTCTCATGGTGAATATGCTACTACTGTGAGGGGAGATAAGGGGGCGATGGTGTGTCCGCAAGCGGCAGTTCAAGACATGACCGATATGATGGGCTGCTCAAGCAATATGCGGAGGAGTATGGTTTAGAATGGAGACTGCTCAAACGGCAGATGTTGGCCGAATCTGGAGGTAATCCAAGGGCAGTGTCTCCCCGGGGAGCCAAGGGGCTTATGCAGTTCATGCCGGGAGCCTGGCGGGAGTGGGGGCAGGGTGATCCCTTTGATCCTGCGGCCAGCATTAAAGCTGGAGCGGCATACATGAAATTCCTCCTCAGTAAGTTTCAGGAGATTCCAGATGACCGGGAAAGGTACAAATTTGCCCTGGCAGCTTACAATGCCGGACGGGCCAATATTAACCGCTGTTTGG
>JAAYGR010000261.1 GCA_012727675.1 Bacillota bacterium | reverse complement strand
CATAATCTGAGCAACAGCTTGGTTTGCAGATTGCGGCACAGCCTGAACTGATGCTTCTGGTCTCGATTCAGTCGCAGCTTCTGGTGCCGGAGATGTTGCCCGATGGGGCATACGCGGCACAACTGGGCCCTGGCTGGAGGCTTTTGGTAAGTTCTCAGTGGTCAATGGAATCCTGGCTGGATTAGGCCTCTCCATTGGGTGTCTAGCCAATGTTGACTGAACTTCTATAGCAGGACTCTTCTGCAGGGCGATTCCCGGTCCGCTCTGCCACTGGGTTTTTAGCACCTGTGGTTGGGGAGGTAGCAAGTCCGGGTGGTTCAAGGACCGGCTTCCTACCACGAGCAGGAAACATATATGGATGATAAGGGACAGTCCCAAACAGCGCCCCAGCAGCTGCCTGTTGTCAGAAGTATTGTCCATTGACCTTTTCCTGCTTATGCAGTTCATTTATAGCTCTCCTCCGAGCCGGTGTACTGCAAACCCAATGTTTTCTATACCGACCAACCGGATTTCGTCCATCAAAGCCATGATTACCTCAAACTCGGCTTTAGCATCCGCGAAGATAAAGGCTTCAGCAAATCCACCGATGTTTTCTCGACTCAACTCCTGTCTAAGCCGATTCATATCAACCGGTTTATTGTCAAAGTAGACCAGTCCCTCTTGAGAGACAAAGAGGACCAGAGAGGCACCTCTAGAATCCGTGCCGGTGTAGGCACCGGGCAGTTGAATGGCAACCTCAGCTGGTTGAGCCACGGTTCCCGCGCTGAAAATGGCGAAAACCAGCAGCTGAAAAACTATATCTATGAGAGGCGCCATACTAATTTTGGGCTGCCTGCGCCGGGGTCGGTACACTCTGTATCCTCCTTTCCTGCAAGAGATCCTGGAGTTCTATCCCACAGGTCTCGCTTTGGAGAGCTAGTTTGTCTATCTGCTTGGTTAGGTAATGGTATACAGCCAAATTGACAATTGCCACCATTAGACCCGCCGCAGTGGTAATCAGTGCCTCCGATATTCCTCCTGCCAGCAGCATGGGCTGCTGCATACCGTGGCTGGAAAAGACCGAGAAGGTATCGATCATGCCGGTCACGGTACCCAGTAGTCCCAACAGCGGAGCCAAGTCTGCAGTCAAGGCGATAATGTCCAGATGCTCCTCCAGTCTGGTAAATTCAGCTTGTTCCTTCTCCTCCATGGCTTGCTGCAACGTCTTGTTTCCAGAAATCCAGGCTTCCAGTCCGCCTTCCAAGACCGCGGCCACCGGCCCCCCGAAGGAGGCGGCCGCTTGTCGAGCGGCCTCGGCTCCTTCCTTCTCTAGGGTACTCGCGATCAAGCCCATCAGCGCCTGATTGTCCTTATTGGCTCTCCGCACATGGGAGAAGCGCTCTAAGGCAAAGGCCAGGCTGACTGCCGATAATCCCAAGATGATTACCAGCACCGGACCGCCTTTTATTAGTAAGTCAGTCACCTGAGTTCCACCACCTGTCCCCTATCCTATCTGCCCATTAACTAAAATGAATAACTGACTCCAACACTGATCATCCGTGGTGGGGCAGGGTATCCGGGGGTATCTTCGTATTCAGTATCGAAAACATTGTTGACTTGACAGTGGAGCTGCCAGTCTGACCCTAATTTCTGAGCAAGATTGAGATGGGTAACAGTGTAACCTCGGATTGCTGGTCCTTCCTTTACTGGTCTGTCACCTACATGAAGCGTCTCTAGAGTTCCTGAAAAACCGCTTCCACTGATATAGGTAAACCCGGCTTGAGCTTTATGAGAAGGAACGTATTCCAATCGCTGATTCTCATTCTTGACAGCATCAAAGTAGGTATAGTTGAAGTGTGCTGTCAGTGGAGCAGCCAATTGATAAGTTCCCTCCAATTCAATTCCCTGTACCGTTACAGCGTCTACGTTGCTTGCTATCCAGAGGCTGTCCTTGTCATCTGGATCAACTGGTGCCCAAGTGATCATGTCGGTCACATCTCGATGGAAAATGGCGGCCGAGAAACTGCTGCCGTTGCCTAGCCAGTGCTGCCAGCCCAGTTCGTAATTCTGTGCTTTTTCTGGCTGTAGATCTGGGTTACCCATGAAATTCCAATAAAGCTCATTAAGTGTAGGAGCTCGGAATGCATTGCCCCAGGAAGCATAGAGCTTGGTTCTATCTCCCAGGAGGTAATTGAGCCCGATACGACCGCAGAGGGAGTCGCCATGGCTGGAAAACTCATCATACCGGCCGCTGATTACAACATCAAAGCGGGGTGTTAGGCTGTAAATGTCCTGAGCGTATACTCCCCAGTTAGTCCTGTCCTTCGATTCAGCAAAATCGGTGCTTTCCACCCAGCTTCTCTCGCCTGCGACGCCGTAAGTAAACAGATGCCGTGATCCAGCAGGGGTAGTGTTGATCTGCAGATCCCAACCTGCTCTCTTGCCTCTGTGTAACGAGTCTCCCCAACTGATGCTCATATGCTGCATCTGAGTATCATCGTAATATGTCCGCAGGGTCAGGTCCGATAAGAGGCTGAGAATCCGGTTGTACTGCAGGTCCAGTGAGGTGTCTCTTCCCTCCCGCCAAGCGTCGAGGGGCACTTGTAGGTAATAGCTTGAATGTCTGACTCCCATCGATACCTGCTCGGCTGAAGATAGGTCATGGTCAAGTCTTACGTGAAAATCTAGCTTCTCGTACCTGTTGTGTTCCCGAAAACCTTCTGTGCTAAGGTTACTGGCTGTAAGGGAGTATCCGGTTAACCCAGACCGGCCTGCGCTGGTAAATATCAGGGAGCGGGTGCCGTATTGCCCGGCATCTAACCTCAGAGTATGGGAAGGCTCACCCTTGCCGGCTGCGGTGATAATGTTAACGACCCCGGACACAGCATCTGCGCCGTACAGGGCAGATGCCGCCCCTTTAATCACCTCAATGCGTTCGACACCGTGAACAGGTATAGTGGCTGCGTTTACTCCCCCGGCTCGGGCATCGTTAAGGGGGCGGCCGTCCAGAAGAACCAAGGTCTGTTCGTTGGAAGAGCCCCTGATGAATATGCTGGTAGGGCCGCCTACAGTGCCGGAGTCCTTTATGTACAGACCACTGGCGGCTTTCAAAGCCTCGCCTAGATTGGTCACTCCTGCTTGCTCAAGCTGCTCTTTGGTGATCACTACTACACTGGCAGGGGTTTCGCTCACGATCTGGGGGATACGGCTAGCAGTAACCACGATGGTAAAAACCTCATCACTTACCGCTAGATCTTCCAGGGAAATATCGCCCGCATAGACAGGGCTGGATATGATTAGGCTCATCAGTAAGCATGCAAGTATGATCTTTGAAGTAAATCTGTGATTACCAATTTGAAAACTACTAGACACAGTCATGCTCCTTTCAGCTATCCACTTTTCACGGGTTGCGCTTAGGTTTGTAGCGACGCAAAGCAGCAAAAAATCCCAGCCGCTTACGCGACTGGGATCAACAGACTGCTTGGATCGCAGGGAAATAATAGATCAAGGTTTTCCCATATCACCATCCCCTTTCGCGAAGGACTTTGGTGCTTAGATTAGGCAGGTCTCCTGGCTCCCGGTCATCACAAACCTTGTACCTTCCCCGCTGTTTGCGAGTGGCCTACACAAGGCTGTTCTCCGGTCACAGTGGCGCGTCCGCGTGGTTATCATCTCACGATGACTCCAGCTTCCCTATTATCCTCTTAACGAGGCACCTAATCCGGAACAATATTGAATTGTCAGCACAGCCCTTAGTCAAACTAAATACTCATTGCAGTGGTTGGCTGTACAGCCAGTATTTTTCTGGTGACCCTATTGTACCTTGTCAGGGACCGGTAGTCAACCAGTCACTGCTGTTCCGCTGCCCATGCCTGTTTCTGGAATATAGTGCGTC
Source organism: Bacillota bacterium (assembly GCA_012727675.1). Taxonomy (GTDB): domain Bacteria; phylum Bacillota; class Limnochordia; order DTU087; family DTU087; genus DTU087. Next base: position 7,144 of record JAAYGR010000261.1, on the reverse strand, counting down.
AATTTGACATCTCGGGTGAGTTGTGGTAATTTATGAACACGACATGATGGATGTCATAGCCGGCTGACTAAAATATATCTTAACTTGAATAGTAACTGCATACTAGAACGCTGAATCCACCCTGTTTTCGGTGGAACGGAGGACCCGAGCATTTGGGGTGAATCCTGTCATACAGGTAGGGCTATCCTTGGCCCGAATCCGTCAGCTAACTTCGTAAGCGTGAAAGGAAGTATGTGGTGCTTGGAGAGCTTTCTCTAAAAGACCACACGCTTGCGTTGTGGTCTTTTCCTTCTTGCCCAGTTTGCTGCCGTCTGAAAATCGATGAAGGGAGAGGTTAGCCTTGAGAAGATATATTTTTGTCTTGTTGTTGGTCTGTAGTGTTCTTTTTGGAATTGGCATCATCGGTGAAGCAAAGACTTTGGTCGTCGGGATCCATGATGACCTTGCCACCCTAGATCCGGCGGATTTTAGCCATCGAGAGACGGAAATGATGCTCAGGCAGATTTACGAAGGGATATCTACTTACATGCCTTCACGGGAAATCCAGTATGAGCTAGCAGAGAGCATCGAGGCCGTCGATGACACAACATATGAGATTCGCGTTCGTAAAGGAGTCGAATTCCACGACGGGACACCTTTGACCGCGGAGGATGTGGCTTTTAGCATCAACCGTCTGGTGAAGCCTGGAGCCATGGCAGGGAGGACCTCCCAGCGGCGGGGACTGATGGGACCAACTAAGGAAGCTGTTGTTATCGATGAGTACACCGTTCATGTAATACTTGAGAATCCCTGGCCCCTTTTTCCCAGATTTATACCCTGGCAGATGATTGTCCCTCATACGGTGGGTGATGGATACATTACTGAACCTGTCGGTACAGGTCCGTATATGTTCGATGAATGGGTACGGGACAGCCATTTGAGTGTTGTTGCCAATCCCAACTACTGGAGAGGCAAACCCAACATAGACAGGGTGGTATTTCGGGTTATCGGGGATGAGTCTGCCCGGGTATCGGCCCTGCGCGCCGGAGAAATTGATATTGCAACAATGGTTCCAGTCCACGAAATACCGGCTTTAGAAGCGGCCCCAAACATCGATGTTCTGTCAGTCTTGGGAACCCGCAGCTATTTTTTAGAGATGAATGTTAATAAACCTCCGTTTAATGATGTCCGGGTGCGGCAGGCCATGAACTATGCCGTGGATATTGATACTCTAATAGAAGTTTTGTATGAAGGAAGAGCTACCCGTATACCATTTGTGCTGTCTCCCCAAGCCTTTGCGTATCATGATGGGCTGCAGTTCTTTGAGTACAATCCAGAGAAAGCCATGCAGCTTCTGGCAGAGGCCGGGTATCCCAACGGCTTTGAATTTGAGTTGGATGTTGTAGACACCCATCGGTCCCGGGCAGAGATCTATCAAGCGATGCTGTCGGTGGTTGGGATTAATGCCAAGATCCGCACTTGGCCCACTGTCAGTGCTATGCGGGATGCCTGGATGCAGGCAAAGAACAAGCCGGTACATGAGCAGCGGGATGCCCTGCTCACTGACTGGGGCAATGCTTCACTGGATCCATTTGATATTCTCATACCCAAGTTCCATTCTGATGCATCGGGACTGGGAAGAAGCAACTATTCGGGCTACTCAAATCCCGAAGTTGACAGGCTGCTGGAGTCAACGCTTACTAGCGGTTCCGATGAGGAGCGCCGGGCCGCATTCTTGAAGGTACAGGAAATTATCTACGCAGACGTGCCCATGGTATTCGAATTTGTGGCCCATGAGGTCTACGGCGTCAGGAATCGGGTTAAGAACTTTGAGCCCAGTCCAGACGGCAGACTCCATCTGTGGGCTGTTGACCTTGAGTAGAGAGGATTTCGTGTCTTGGGAACGGCACCGGCCGTTCTCAAGACATTCACCGTGGAAGGGGGTTTACAGTGGACAAGATTTTGCAGCGCCTGCTTCAAACAATTCCCGTGCTCATCGGGATCAGCCTCATCGTCTTTTCTTTAATGCACTTAACCCCCGGTGATCCGGTGGAAATCATGTTGGCCGAAGTCGGTTATGTGAGTCAAGAGGATATCGAACTGATGCGGGCTGAGCTCGGCCTAGATCGTCCCTTGATAGAACAGTACTTCAGTTTTGTAGCTGGAATCCTGCGGGGAGACTGGGGTACTTCCCTGCGGGCCCGTGTATCGGTGAAAGAGCTGATTCTAGAAAGGCTGCCCGCGACCATCGAGCTGACCCTTGCGGCTATCGTTGTGTCTCTTATCATCGGTATACCCGCCGGTGTGCTTTCTGCTGTCCGCAGGTATTCATGGCTGGATAAGCTCGGCACATTAGTTGCTCTGGTGGGAATCTCCATGCCCCAGTTTTGGCTGGGATTGACACTGGTCTTAATCTTTTCGGTAGGACTCCATCTCCTGCCGGGAGGGGTGCGCTTAGCCTTTGACATACCTGCTCCTCCCACCGTCACCGGGCTGCTTTTGGTAGATTCTATCCTTGCAGGAAACTGGGCAGCCTTCTGGGGGACCCTGAGGCACTTGGCCCTTCCGGCGCTCACGCTAGGAGCGCCCATGTCGGCATTGACCATGCGGGTTACCAGATCCAGCATGCTGGAGGTAATTCGGCAGGATTATGTTACCTTTGCCAGGGCAAAGGGCGTGAAGGAGATGGCAGTCATTATCAAACATGCCCTGCGCAATGCGCTAATTCCTATTGTGACGGTAGTGGCATTGAACATGGGCTCTCTTTTGGGGGGCAATATGATTGTCGAACGGATCTTCAGCTGGCCTGGGTTGGGACAGCTGGTAGTTGACTCGATCCGCACCTACGACTACCCGGTGGTGCAGGTATCTGTCATGATTTATGCACTGACCTATGTGGCAATGAACTTGATTGCAGATCTCCTGTATATACGTTTGAACCCCAGGGTGCGGATTTAGAGAGGTGGTGACTACTTGGACAAATACCTGGCTAGAGCTGAAGAGTTTGTAATAACCGAGACCCTGCAGCAGAAGCTGCTGCGGGTGCTGCGCAGAACCATCAGCAACATTCGGGAGTTCTGGCGCTTGTACCGCAAAAATCATTTGGCTGTAATCGGCGGGGCAATAGTACTGGCTTTCATCTTGCTCGCGATTTTTGCCCCTTGGGTTACTCCCCATGATCCGGTGGCGCCCAACTTTAGAGCTATTCGCAAGCCGCCGGTGTGGATGAAGGGGGGCAGCTGGACGCATCCCCTAGGTACCGACCACCTCGGCCGTGATATATGGACGAGAATCATCTACGGTGCCCGTGTGTCGTTGTTTATCGGATTTGTCGTTGTGGGCTTTGCCACAGTGATCGGCGTGACGCTGGGGCTGGTCTCCGGATATTACGGCGGCAGGATCGATGCTGTAATTCAAAGGGTTATCGACACGTTATTAGCTTTTCCTTACTTGATTCTGGCAACAGCTTTAGTCGGAGTGCTGGGGCCGGGTCTTCGGAACATAGTACTGGCTTTGCTGTACAAAGAATGGATCTATCCATGTCGGGTAGTCCGGGGCGAAGTGTTGGTAGCCAAGGAACAAGAATATGTGGAAGCAGCCCGCACCGTTGGAGCCGGCAACCGCCACATCATGTTTAAAGAAATTCTGCCCAATGTTTTGGCTTCAACAGTTGTTGTTTCCACACTGAGAGTCGGTTCTGTGATCCTGATGGAGGCGTCTTTGAGCTTCCTGGGCTTGGGGGTTGAGCCTCCGACGCCTGCGTGGGGTTCAATGGTTGCTGAAGGCCGCCGTTTCATCAATACAGAATGGTGGGTATCTACCCTGCCCGGTTTAGCTATCTTGTTGACTGTGCTGGGCATCAATCTTATGGGAGAAGGTCTGAGGGATGCCCTCGACCCCAAGTTGAGGGAGTGAGCCTATGGGTAATTGGCTGCTAGAGGTAAAAGACCTGAAAACATACTTCTACACCGATAACGGTGTTGCTAAGGCCGTTGACGGTGTCAGCTTCTCCGTGGCCCATGGGCAAGCGGTGGGCATTGTAGGAGAATCGGGATGCGGCAAGAGCGTTACTGCCCGCAGTATCATGCGGTTGGTTGATTATCCCGGCAAGATCGTGGGGGGACAGGTCCTCTTCCGGGGTGAAGACCTCTTAGCCAAGAGCGAGAAAGAGATTCGCCAGTTTCGGGGCAAGGAAATAGCCATGATTTTCCAAGATCCCTTGAGCACGTTGAATCCAGTTCTTACAGTGGGGGATCAGATAGTGGAAGCGATAGAGCTTCACCATGGAAGCGGCGGCTTGCCCGTTGGCTTACCGCTGGAGAGATTGAATCCCTTCATGCGGCGGAGAATGAGGGAGGAGGCCTGGAAGCGGGCACTGGAGATGATGGAACAAGTGGGCATTTCGGCTCCTGAGCAGCGCATGGCCGAATACCCCCACCAATTCAGCGGCGGGATGAGGCAGAGGGTCATGATTGCCATTGCATTATCGTGTAATCCTGCTTTATTGATCGCCGATGAACCTACGACTGCTCTAGATGTTACGGTTCAGGCCCAGATTTTGGAATTGATGAAAGAGCTGCAGCGCAAGCTGAATATGGCGGTTATCTTAATCACCCATGACTTGGGTGTGGTGGCTGAGTTTTGTGATCGGGTAATTGTCATGTATGCAGGCAAAGTTGTAGAGGCTGGGCCGGTAGATGACATCCTATTTGCCCCCCGGCACCCTTATACTGCTGGGCTGTTAAGATCGATTCCACGGATTGAAGACCGCCACCGTCCGATTCAGACTATACCCGGTATGGTACCTGAACTCCACAACCTTCCCAGCGGCTGCCGTTTTCGCACCAGGTGTCCTATGGCTGATGCCCGGTGTGCTGCGGAGGATCCCCCGCTGGTGAATGTATCGTATGACCATCAAGTAAGCTGTTTGCAGGCCATCGCATAGAAAGGAGGTTTCAGATGCTAAGACCCCTAGTTCAAGTGCGGAACCTTAAGGTCCATTTTCCCATCAAACAGACTCTAAAGGAACGTCTAGCCGGAAAGCCGTCCCGCAAGATTTGTGCAGTAGACGGTGTAGATCTTGATATCTATCCCGGTGAAACTCTAGGTTTGGTAGGAGAAAGCGGCTGCGGCAAGTCCACGTTGGCCAGGGCTCTGCTTAGATTACATGAGCCCACGGCAGGGGAGGTCATTTTTGACGGCAGGGATATTCTGAAACTGTCTCCTGAGGAGATGCAGGCCCAGCGTAAGGAAATGCAGCTGATCTTTCAAGATCCATATGCTTCGCTCAATCCCAGGCAGACGGTGGAGCAGATCATAGGTTTGCCCCTTACTCTGCACGGCACATCTCCAGGCCAAGTGCGGTCTAGAGTTAAGGCACTTCTCAGGCGAGTTGGGCTGCATGAAAGCTGTATAGACCGGTTTCCCCATCAATTCAGCGGGGGCCAGCGGCAGAGGATCGTGATTGCCAGGGCGTTGGCTGTGAAGCCCCGGTTCATCATTGCTGATGAGGCGGTTTCAGCCTTGGATGTTTCCATTCAGGCTCAGATTATCAATCTCTTGAAAGAGCTGCAGCGGGACTTTCAGCTGACCTATTTGTTCATTACACACGATCTGAGTGTAGTTAGCTACATCAGTGACCGCATTGCAGTCATGTATCTGGGCCAGATCGTTGAAATAGCGGAGACGGAAAAGCTGTTTGCCAATCCGCTGCATCCTTATACAAAGGCTTTGCTTTCTGCCATTCCCCGGGTGGACCGGAAGAAGAGGGAAAGGATTATTCTAAAGGGGAGTGTGCCTACTCCTGTAGATCCGCCTCCCGGCTGCCGGTTCTATTCCAGGTGCTACCTGCCGGAGAAAAACCCTGCCTGTCGAGCTGCTCCTCAGCTCAAGGAAGTTGAGCAGGGACACTATGTCGCTTGTCATTACGCTGCCTTGGAATCTCCTTTCTTGAGGCGTGGAGTCGGATAGTTCAATGGGGTCCGTGTTTGCCGAAAGATTCAATTAGTCACTTGCCTGCTTCGCTGTCTTGCACAGTATGGTATACTATTATCCGTGGGTTTAGACAAATTGAGACAGCGAAGCTTGAAAGGATGACGATGTTGGAGCAAAACACGGGCAGCATTCAAATAAAGGCTCAAGATCAGGGGATTAGGTTACTGCTGGATATTTTCTTTACTTTTTGCCGGGTCGGTGCTTTTACCTTTGGCGGCGGCCTGGCCATGCTTCCCCTCTTTGAAAGGGAAGTGATTGAGAAAAAAGGTTGGATTACGCAGGAAGATATCCTGGACATTTACGCCATCAGTCAATCCCTGCCGGGGGTTATTGCCGTTAACGCCTCAACCTTTATCGGCTACCGCTTGGCTGGAGTGCCCGGCGCCGTGGCAGCCGTAGCGGGAGTCATGACCCCTTCTTTATTGGTGATAATTGCCATCGCCAGTGCCTTTATACATTTCCGGGAGAATTACTATGTGGCCAAGGCCTTTCGCGGCGTGAGGGCTGCAGTAGCAGCCTTGATTTTCTTGGCAGCGTATCGCATCGGCAAAGCTACTCTAAAAGATGCATTCACGTGGACAGCGGCTGTCATAGCTTTTCTTGTGACTTTGTTATCAGATATTCACGTTATCTACATCATCCTTGTTGGGGCCCTCGTGGGTATAGCTGTGTCAAAGCTGAGAACAGGGGGGGTTAGCCAATGATCTTCGCCCGTCTGTTCTTCAGTTTCTTTCGGTTAGGGCTGTTTACCATCGGCGGCGGTTACGCTATGCTGCCTCTAATTCAAAAAGAGGTCCAGCGCTACGGCTGGATGACTCCTGAGGAATTCATCGATATGATTGCCATTGCTGAGATGACGCCGGGTGCCATTGGGGTAAACACCGCGACCTTCGTAGGATTCAGGCAAGCGGGATTTTTGGGAGCAGTGGTGGCAACCACCGCTATAGCACTACCGTCACTGATTTTAGTTGTGGCTGTCTCCAAGGTATTAGATAAATTTCGGGAACATCCACTGGTTGGCGGGATGCTCCTTGGCATCCGTCCAGTGGTAGCGGGGCTAATTGCTTCTTCGGCTTTGTTTATCGCCGAAGCTGCCGTTAGGGAAATTGGGACCACCGGATTGGCCGGAATTGATCCGCTGGCAGTGCTTATGGCGGTTGTCAGCGCTGTG